>JANNEI010000779.1:0-3692 GCA_031378565.1 Burkholderiales bacterium | reverse complement strand
ACACGTCAGGCGCCGCCGGGCCGCCCCAAGGCGGCAGACCGCCCTCTCGGGGGGCAGGAGCGAAGTAACCTGGGGGCCGCCATTCTCAGGCGCCGTCGAGCGGAACGTTCCCCGTGTCGCCTTCGGCGAGGCGGGCGCAGTACAGGATCAGCGCGTCGATCTCGTTCGATTTGTCGAACACCCGACTCGCGCCGAGCTCCAGGCACTTGCGGCGCATGTCGGGCGTGGCGTAGTTGCTGAGCACGACCAGGCTCATCGGCTTGTGCAGTTCGCTGGCGGCCCGCAGCACGCCCAGGCCGGAGCCGCGCTTCAGGAAGATGTCGATGATCACCAGGTCGCATTCGCGGTTGCCGCCGAGCCAGCTCACGGCCGTGGGCTCGTCTTCGGCGGTGCCGACAACCTTCACGGGGGCGAGTTCTTCGAGCGCGGCAATCAGGTTCTCCCGGATCACCGGGCTGTCTTCGACGATAAATGCGTTCAGGGCGGGCATGTGCGGCTGAGCTTCGGTTGCGCAGGTGAGCGGTCGAATGGCGTCGGATTGCGATGGGTTTCGCCGCCACACCTCCCCAACAGTCACTTAGGCAGGCCCTTCATTGTTCCGCAGTTCGCCGTGCACCTCAAACCGGTAACACCGCGACCCACTGTAAGACGTTTCCTACACGGTGGGCCCGGGCCCCGCGCGGACTGCCAGAAGCGGGTGATGCGCAAGACCTTGTACTTCACCTTGTACTTCAGCGTTGCCCTGGCCCTGTGGATGGCGCTGCCTGCCGTGGCGCAGTCGGTGGTGGCGTAGTTGCTCAGCACCACGGTTTTCATCGAGCTCTCCAGGTCCTGCGCCACTTTCAGCACGCCCAGGCCCGATCCGCTTTTCAGGAAGATGTCGACGATCAGCAGGTCGCAGTCGCTGGACTCGCGCGTCAGCCAGTACGCAGCGGTCGACTCGTCTTCGGCGGTGCCCACGACGTCCACCGGCACCAGTTCTTCGAGCGTCGCGATCAGGTTCTCGCGGATGACCGGACTGTCTTCGACGATGTAGGTTTTGAGCACTGCCATGGAGCGGTGAGAACGGGTCGGTGGTCGGTGAAAAGGTCGGAGGGACGCAGGCCGAACATGCAATGCACTGCGCATGCACACGCGCGAGTGCATGACTCAAAGTGATGATTGCAAAATGAGTTTGCCGTAAATATCGGGGTATCGACAGGTGGCAAACACGCGCCCGGCTGTCGGACATTTCCTACAGAAGGCAGCAACGCGCGATCAGTGCGCGGGTGCGACCCGGTGCACCTGCACCGTGGCTGTCATTCCGAGGTAGGCACCCGCCTGTCCGTACCAGCTGCCGGAAATCGGTGCCGCCTGGCTGGGGTCGCGGGCCACGCCCACGCGGATCAGCTGGTTGCCGCCGAGCAGGTTGTTGGTCGGGTCGAAGGGCACCCAGCCGGCTCCCGGCAGATAGGCCTGCAACCAGGCGTGCGTGCTGCCCGCGCCGACGGTTGCACCATCGGCGTCGCCGCCGTCCAGTGCGGGGTCGTAGAGGTATCCCGACACGAAGCGCGTGGCCACACCCAGGCGACGCGAAGCCTCCATCATCAGCAAGGCGAAGTCGCGGCAAGTGCCGCTGGCGAGCGTCAGCGTCTCCAGCGGCGTCTGCGTTCCTTCTTCGTCGCGTGAGGCGTAGGCGAAGCGCTCGCGGATGTGCTGGTTCATTGCCACCAGCAGGTCACGCGTGCCGGTGGGTCCGTCGGTGCTGATGAACTGGCGCGCCCAGGCGGTGAGCTTGCCGCCAGGGTCGTCGTGGTGCGGGCGCAGGTAGTGCTCGAGGTCGAAGCGTTCCTCGACACCGTAGGCGAAGGGGTAGAACTCGGCACCGGGCGACAGCGGCAGTTCGAGGTTGTTGGTGCTGGCGTGTTCGATGGTGAACGAGCAGACGATCTTCAACTCGGTGGCCGGGCCCAGCGGCTGCACCAGCGCCACCGAGTTGGAATGCGGATCCTGGATCAGCCGCACGATCGCGTCGGGGCTGACCTGCAGATCGGTCGCCAGCACGCGCAGGTCGTGGCTGTCGCGCGGGCGGAACATCACGCGGTGTTCGCCGAAGGTCACCGGCTCCTTGTAGTGGTAGACGGTGGTGTGGACGATCTCGTATTGAATCGGCATGCGCAGGCGAGGCAGGGTCGGTGGAGCGGAAGAAAACAGGCGTGTTCGAGCCGGGGACTGGATTGTCGTCGCTCAGCGTTGCGAATGACCTGTAGGCGCAATCCGACACCGGCTGGCGACGCCCGCTGGCTGACGCTGCGCTGGCCCGGCCCCAAAGTCGCGCATCGACACCCACAGGAGCTTCGCGTGAACCACCGCCACATCTGGATGCCAACGGCAGGTGCCATCGCTGCGCTGCTGCTGCTGATCGGCTTTTACGTGGTGGTGTCGGACGCCACGCGACAGGCGCATGTCGCCCGTCAGGAGGCCATCAGCGTGAATGTCAAGCAGGCGGTGTGCGGAATGCGAAGTGCGTCGTCGCGCGACCTGTGCCTGCTGACGATGGCCGCGCCGATGATGGCAACGACGAACACGGCCAACGTCGTCGAGCGGATCGTTCACACGCCCAGCAGTTCGACCTCGAACATCAGGGTCGCGTTGGGCGGGATCACCCCGCCGGCCCCGCGCGCGCCGTAGCCCAGCGCGGCCGGGATCACCAGCAGGCGTGTGCCGCCGACCTTCATGCCCTGCACGCCCTCGTCCCAGCCCTTGATGACCATGCCTCCGCCCAGACCGAAGGCAAACGGGTCGTTGCGGTCCTTGCTGCTGTCGAACTTGGCACCCTTGACGCCGTCGTTGTAGAGCCAGCCGGAGTAGTGCACCTTCACGTGTTGTCCGGCCTTTGCTTCGGCACCGGTGCCTGGAATGGTGTCTTCGTATTGCAGGCCGGAGGCGGTGGTGATCATGGGGTCGTTCCTTCGTGCGTTGAGTGCGTTGCGTATTTCAAGCGCGGATGTTAGTCGACTCGATCGCCGGTAGCGGCGTGGCCTTCACGGCTGAACGCGTGCCCGCCATGCCGACGTGGCCTGCACCAGCCAGTCGGCCAGGCGGCGTGCCCCGACGTGCAGTTCCAGCACGGCGGCTGCTGCGTTGAGAGCCGCCACCGGATCGCTGAGATCCACGGCCTCGGCACCATTTGCCTTGGCCAGTTTCTCGCCGTCGCTGCCACGCACCAGCGGCGTGTGCAGGTGGCTCGGCGTCGGCAGGCCGAGCAGCCGCTGCAGCTGAATCTGGCGCGGCGTGTTGTCGGCCAGGTCTTCACCGCGCACCACGTGCGTGACGGCCTGCGCCGCGTCGTCCACCACCACCGCCAGTTGGTAGGCCCACAGTCCGTCGGCACGCTTCAGCACGAAGTCGCCGACCGCCCGGGTGATGTTCTGTTGCTGCGCGCCGAGCCGGCGGTCATGCCAGTCGACGCGCACCGCGACGCCATTGGCATCGACTGTGCGCAGCCGCGTGGCGCGTGCCGGCTTGCCGTGCAGCCCGTCGCGGCAGGTGCCGGGGTAGACGAGTTCGGTGTGGCGTGGCCGCGGCTGCGCCTGCGCGTGCGCATCCGCATGCAGCGCCGACTCGATGTCGCGCCGCGAGCATCCGCAGGGGTAGGCGTGGCCGGCTTCGAGCAGTTGCTGCAAGGCCGCGTCATACAGCGCGCCGCGTTG
>JANNEI010000091.1:0-1701 GCA_031378565.1 Burkholderiales bacterium | reverse complement strand
CCAGCATCGCGAAAACGGCGACCCGCAAGCGCGCGTTCATGTCAGCGTGGTGTCCACGTCGCGCCGCGCCAGCGCGAGGTATTCGGCCGACTGCATTTCGTTCAAGCGCGACGCGGTACGCGGGAATTCGTGCGCCAGCGGGCCTTCGGTGTACAGGGCTTCGGGTGCCACCTCAGCCGACACGATGAGCTTGACGCGGCGGTCGTACAGCACATCCACCAGCCAGGTGAAGCGGCGCGCCTCCGACGCGAGCCGCGGCGACATCTGCGGCACACCCGACAGCAGCACCGTGTGGAACTGCGTGGCCAGTTCGAGGTAGTCGTTCTGCGAACGCGGGCCGCCGCACAGCTCCTTGAAGTCGAACCACACCACGCCGCCGGCACGCCGGCGCGCGCGCAGTTCGCGGTGTTCGATGCGCAGCAGCGGGCTTTCATCCCTCGCTTCGGCGAGTCGGTCGAAGGCATCGGTCATCGCACGGTCGGCATCGGCATCCAGGGGCGTGTGGTACAGACCGAGCTGCTCCAGCGTGCGCCGCCGATAGTCACAACCGTTGTCGACGCTGATCACTTCAAGCTTCGCCTTCAGCAGCTCGATGGCCGGCAGGATGCGGTCGCGGTGCAGGCCGTTCGGGTACAGGTCGTCGGGCCTGAAATTCGAGGTGGTCACGATGCTGACGCGGTGCTCGAACAGCGATTCGAGCAGGCGGTACAGGATCATGGCGTCGGTCACATCGGACACATGAAACTCGTCGAAGCATATCAGGCGGTAGCGTCGTGCACTGCGCTGTCCCAGTTCGTGCAGCGGGTTCACCGTGCCGTGCAGTTCGGACAGCTCGCGGTGCACCTCGCGCATGAACTCGTGGAAGTGCAGGCGCGTCTTGCGGGTCAACGGCACCGCGTTGAAGAAGCAGTCCATCAGAAAGCTCTTGCCGCGCCCCACCCCGCCGTGCATGTAGACGCCGCGCGGAATCTCCGGGCGGCGCAGCAGCTTGGTCAGTGGGTTGGAGCGGCGTGCCTTGTAGTCGGCCCATTCGGTCTCGCAGCGCTCCAGAGAATCGATGGCATGCAGTTGGGCCGGGTCGGCGCTGTAGCCCCGCTCGGCCAGCGTGTCGAGGTAGAGCCGGCGCACACCCATCGACTTGGGCCGCGATCAGAAGTTGAGCGTGCGTTTGTCGACCGCCAGCGCGGCTTCCTTGGTGGCTTCACTCAAGCTCGGGTGCGCGTGGCAGATGCGCGCGATGTCCTCACTGGACGCCCTGAACTCCATCGCCACCACCGCCTCGGCAATCAGCTCCGAGGCCTGCGGCCCGACGATGTGCACGCCCAGAATCTCGTCGGTCTTCGCATCGGCCAGGAACTTCACCATGCCCGTGGTGTCGCCCAGCGCACGGGCGCGGCCGTTGGCCATGAACGGGAAGGTGCCCGCCCTGTAGGCGCGGCCAGCGGCCTTGAGTTGTTGCTCGGTCTGGCCGACCCAGGCGATTTCGGGCGAGGTGTAGATCACCCACGGAATGGTGTTGAAGTCGACGTGCCCGTGCTGGCCGGCAATCCGCTCGGCCACCGCCACGCCCTCTTCCTCGGCCTTGTGCGCCAGCATCGGGCCGCGCACCACGTCGCCCACCGCCCACACGTTGGGCAGGTTGGTCTTGCAGTCGGCATCCACCACCACGGCACCGCGCTCGTCCAGCGCCAGGCCCACGGC
>JANNEI010000724.1:0-3978 GCA_031378565.1 Burkholderiales bacterium | reverse complement strand
TGAGCGCGAAGCAGGCCAACGGCAAGCTGACCACGCTCGGGCGCCTGAAGCTGGTGACGCCCGAAGTGCCGCTGAACCGCGGCGACGACGGCCTGTTCAGGGCCGCGGGCGGTGAGTCGCTGTCGGCGGATGCCACCGCGCGGCTGCAGGAAGGCGCGCTCGAAGGCTCCAACGTCAGCGCGGTCGAAACCATGGTCGCGATGATCACCGCGGCGCGCCAGTTCGAGGCGCAGATGAAGATGCTTCAAACCGCCGAGGCCGACGAAAAGGCCGCGGCGCAACTGCTTTCCAACGGTTGAGCCGCCCGTCAGCGTGGCCAATTTTTTCTGAGGACTCCACACCATGATGCGATCACTCTGGACTTCCAAGACCGGCATGGAGGCGCAGCAATTCCAGCTCGATGTCGTCTCGCACAACCTGGCCAACGTGTCGACCAATGGCTACAAGCGGTCGCACGCGGTGTTCGAGGATCTGATGTACCAGACCCTGCGCCAGCCCGGTGCCGCCAGCACCGAGCAGACGCAGTTGCCGTCCGGCCTGCAAGTGGGGCTCGGCGTGCGGCCGGTGGCCACCTCGCGCATGTACGGGCAGGGCAGTCTGCAGCAGACCACCAACGCACTCGACATGGCGGTGCAGGGCAACGGCTTCTTTCAGGTGGCGATGCCGGACGGCACCACCGGCTACACCCGCGACGGCGCGTTCCAGGTCGATGCGCAGGGCCAGTTGGTGACCAGCGAGGGCTACCTGGTGCAGCCGCAAATCACCATCCCCGCCACCGCGCTGAAGACCACCGTCGGCTCGGACGGCACGGTCAGCGTGATGCTGCCGGGCCAGGCCACGCCGCAGACCGTGGGGCAGATCCAGCTCGCCAACTTCATCAACCCACCGGGGCTCGACGCACGCGGCAAGAACCTGTTCGCCGAGACCGCCGCCTCCGGCCAGCCCAGCACCGGCGCACCGGGCCTGAACGGGCTGGGCAGCCTGCAGCAGGGCGTTCTGGAAACATCGAACGTCAACGTGGTCGAAGAACTGGTGCAGATGATCCAGACGCAGCGCGCGTATGAGATGAACTCGAAGGCGATTCAGACCTCGGACCAGATGCTGCAGAAGTTGACGCAGCTGTGAACACCACAGCCTCGCATCTCGCGCCATGGATGGCAGCCGCCGCGGCATTTGCACTGTGCGGCTGTCAAAGCCTCAACCAGACCCTCAGCGACAAGCTCAACCCGCGCCCGCCGGTCGATGTGGCCGAGCGCCTGTACGCGCGGCCGCAGGCGGTGGTGGTGCCGCCGGTGAGCAACGGCGCGATCTTCCAGGCCGGTCAGTACCGGCCGCTGTTCGAAGACCACCGCGCACGCCTGGTCGGCGACTCGCTGACGATCCAGATCGTCGAGAAGATCAGCGCAAGTCAAAAGAGCACCAGCTCGATCGACAAGGGCGGCAAGCTCGACGCCAAGCTCACGGCCTTGCCGCTGGCCTCGGCCAACTCGTTCGCGCGCGCATCGGCCACCGGCAGCGCGGCGAACAGCTTCGACGGCAAGGGCAGCACCGAGAGCAGCAACGACTTCTCGGGCACCATCACCGCCACCGTCACCGAAGTGCTGGCCAACGGCCACCTGATGGTGGCCGGCGAGAAGCAGATCGGCGTCAACCACAACGTCGACGTGCTGCGCTTTTCGGGCCAGGTCGACCCGCGGGCCATCCAGCCCGGCAACTCGGTGCTGTCGGCGCAGATCGCCAATGTGCGCATCGAGCAGCGGGGCCGCGGCGCGCAAGCCGACGCGCAGGGAATAGGCTGGTTGGGACGCTTCTTTTTGAACGTTCTGCCGCTCTAGCCTTGTCCAGAATGGGTTGCATCACTCGATGCCAATCCATGGACAACACCGAAAAAATACTGCGCACCCTGATCGGCCTGACCATGCTCGCGGCCTCGGCCGCGCTGTGGTGGCCGGCCTCGGCAAGTGCCGCGCGCATCAAGGAAGTGGCGTCGGTGCAGGGCGTGCGGAGCAACCCGCTGATGGGCTACGGCCTGGTGGTGGGCCTGGACGGCACCGGCGACCAGACCACCTCGGCCCCGTTCACCACCCAAAGCATCATCGCCATGCTGGCGCAAATGGGCGTCACCGTGCCGCCGGGTACCAGCATGCAATTGAAGAACGTGGCGGCCGTGATGGTGACGGCGCAGCTGCCCGCGTTTGCCCAGCCCGGCCAGACGATCGACGTCAACGTGTCGTCGATGGGCAACGCGAAAAGCCTGCGCGGCGGCACCCTGATCGCCACGCCGCTGAAAGGCGCAGACGCGCAGATCTATGCGCTGGCGCAGGGCAACCTGATCGTCGGCGGCGCGGGTGCTGCGGCGGGTGGCTCGAAGGTGCAGATCAACCACCTCAGCGCGGGCCGTGTGCCCGAGGGCGCAACGGTGGAACGCAGCGTGCCCACGCCGATGAACCAGGGCGAGTTCATGCAGCTCGATCTGAACGCGAACGACTTCAACACCGCCCGCGAAGTGGCGCGCGCCATCAACGCGCGCGTGGGTGCCGGCCTGGCTCAGGCGGTGGACGGGCGGGTGGTGCGTGTGCGCATGCCAGCGTCGGCCGACGCCCGCGTGAGCTTCATGGCCGAGATCGAGAACCTGAACGTCGAGCTGATGCCGCCGTCGGCCAAGGTGGTCATCAACGCGCGCACCGGCTCGGTGGTGATGAACCAGTCGGTCACGCTGGCCGCCTGCGCGGTGGCGCACGGCAACCTGTCGGTCACCATCAGCTCGACGCCGGTGATCAGCCAGCCGTCGGCGCTGTCCAGCGGCGGCCAGACGGTGGTCAGCGAAAAGGCCGACATTTCGATCCGCCAGGAGGCCGGCGCGCTGATCCAGATGCCGGCCGGCACGCGCCTGTCCGAGGTGGTCAAGGCGCTCAGCCTGCTGGGTGCGACGCCGCAGGACCTGGTGGGCATCCTGCAGGCGCTGCGCTCGGCCGGCGCGCTGCAAGCCGAGCTGGAAGTGATCTGATGAACCTGCCCTCGACCAACTCCCTGGCGACCGACATGCAGGGCCTGAACGCGCTGCGCGCGAGTGCCTCGCGCGATCCGAAGGCGGCCATCAAGGAAGCGGCCAAGCAGTTCGAATCGCTGTTCATGCAGGAGCTGATGAAGAGCATGCGCAAGGCCACGCAAAGCTCGGGCCTGCTCGACAACGCCGGCACCCAGATGGGCACCGACATGCTCGACGACCAGTTCGCGCTGAAGATGAGCGGACTGCCCGGCGGGCTGAGCGCCGTCATCGCGCGGCAACTCGAACGCCAGACGACAGGCAACGCAGCGCCAGCAGCGGCTGCACCCGCTGCGGCGGCAGCCGGTGCAGCGTCGAGCACGTCGCGCGCGCCGGGCGCGGCGACTGAACGCCAGGCCGCCTTCGTGCAGCAACACACCGTCGCAGCGCGCGCCGCCGAAGCACAAACCGGCATCCCGGCCGGGTTCATGGTGGCGCTGGCGGCGCACGAATCGGGCTGGGGCCAGCGCGAGATTCGGCATGCCGACGGCAGCCCCTCGAACAACCTGTTCGGCATCAAGGCCGGCGGCAGCTGGAAGGGGCCGGTGGCCGAAGTGACGACCACCGAATACATCGGCGGCGAGCCGCGCAAGGTCACCGCCAAATTCCGCGCCTATGCGTCGCATGAGGCATCGTTTCGCGATTACGCGAAGCTGATGCAGGACAGCCCGCGCTATGCCGGCGTGATGGCCGGCGTGAGCCAGCGGGGCGGGACGGCCGAAGGCTTCGCCCAGGGCCTGCAACGTGCTGGCTACGCCACCGACCCGGCCTATGCCGACAAGCTCGCCCGCGTCATCAACACCACCTTGCGCCTGCAGCGCGCGGTGACCTGAGAAAGGCCCCCATGTCCACAGTCTTGATGAACATCGGCGCGCGCGCCCTGTTCGCCAACCAGGCCGCGTTGCAGGTGATCGGCAACAACATCGCCAATG
>JANNEI010000697.1:0-4762 GCA_031378565.1 Burkholderiales bacterium | reverse complement strand
CACGTCGGCCTGGTGACGCCCGAGCTGCGCACGGTCAACCCGCTGCGTGATCGGTTCGTGGCGGCGCTGCGGGCCGCGGCTACCGGCACCCAGGCTCGCCTGCGGCGCGTCGGCAAACCGTCCGCGGCCAGCTGATCAAAGCGCCGTCAGCAGGCCCTTGGTCTCGATGAAGGCCACCACCTCGGCCAGCCCGCTGCGCGTCTTCAGGTTCGTCATCACGAAAGGCCGCACGCCGTTCGCGGTCTGGCGCATGCGCTTCGTGTCGGCTTCCATCACGCCCAGGTCAGCGCCCACGTAAGGTGCCAGGTCGGTCTTGTTGATCACGAACAGGTCGCTCTTGGTGATGCCGGGGCCGCCCTTGCGCGGAATTTTTTCGCCGGCTGCCACATCGATCACGTAGATCGTCAGGTCGCTCAGTTCGGGGCTGAAGGTGGCGGCCAGGTTGTCGCCGCCGGACTCGATGAACACGATGTCGGCGTTCGGAAACTTTTCCAGCATGCGGTCGACGGCTTCCAGGTTGATCGACGCGTCTTCGCGGATGGCGGTGTGCGGGCAGCCGCCGGTTTCCACACCCATGATGCGGTCGGCGTCCAGCGCGCCGGCCACTGTCAGCAGGCGCTGGTCTTCCTTCGTGTAGATGTCGTTGGTGACCACCACCAGGTCGTATTTTTCACGCATCGCCTTGCACAGCATCTCGACCAGCGTGGTCTTGCCCGATCCCACCGGCCCGCCCACGCCGACGCGCAATGGAGGAAGTTTTTTGGTGCGACGGGGAATGGTGTGAAGGCTCATGCGCCGAATTATGCGGCGCGACCTGAAGCGACCTCGACCTGCTTGTGCCGCTGCTTATGCCGCTACCGACCGAGCTTACGCAAACTCAGTCGTTGTGATCGGCCAAGCGCTTCAAGACAATTCCGACACCTGCATTCAAGCGTCCGACCCATGAATTTTCAACAGCTCAGGGCGGTCCGCGAAACCACCCGCTCCGGGTTCAACCTGACCGAGGTGGCCGATGTGCTGCACACATCGCAGCCCGGCATCAGCCGGCAGATCCGCGAGCTGGAAGACGAACTCGGCATCGAGATCTTCCTGCGCGTCGGCAAGCGCCTGACCCAGCTCACGCCGCCCGGCGAGGCGGTGTTGCCGATCGTCGAACGACTGCTGCTGGACGCCGACAACCTGCGGCGCGTCGGCCAGGATTTCGCCGAGCAGAACGTGGGCCGGCTGTCGATCGCCGCCACACACTCGCAGGCCCGCTATGCACTGCCCACGGTGGTGCGCGACTTTCGGCGCGTCTATCCGCAGGTCACGCTCAACCTGCATCAGGGTTCACCGAAACAGGTGGCCGAGATGCTGCTCTCGGGCGAGGCCGACATCGGCGTGGCCACCGAGGCGCTGGCCCACTACGCGCCGCTCGTGGCGCTGCCGTGCTACCACTGGACGCACAGCGTCGTGGTGCCGTCAGGCCACCCGCTGTTGCAACACGAGGGCCCGGTCACGCTGGAACAACTGGCCTGCCATCCGGTCATCACCTACGACGCCGGCTACACCGGCCGCGCCCACATCGACGAGGCGTTCGCGCAGGCCGGCCTCGTGCCCGACATCGTGCTGAGTGCGATGGACGCCGACGTCATCAAGACCTACGTCGAGTTGGGGCTGGGCGTGGGCATCGTCGCGTCGATCGCCTTCGACGCACAACGCGACCGGACGCTGCGGGCACTGGATGCGCGTCACCTGTTCGAGGTCAACCTGACGCGGCTGGCGGTGCGCCGCGGTGCCTGGCTGCGCGGCTATGTCTACGCCTTCATCGAGGCGTTCGCACCGACGCTGACGCGAGCCGTCGTCGAGCGCGCGCTGGCCGCAGAGCCGCCGCCGAGGTGAGCGGTTGCGGAAGCAGGCACGGCTCAGATCATCGCGGCCGGGTCGAGCTGTTCCTGCTTGAAGCGCGTGACCCGCCGCGGCCGCAAGTGCACTGCCGAGCCCGGCTGCAGCCCCAGCTGATCGCGCAGCGCCGCGTACTCGGCGCGCGGCAGCTCGACGTCCACGTCACCGCCATCGTCGAGGCGCCTGAACTCCAGCCGCGTGTTCGGGCCGACGGTCAACGCCTGCACCAGCGTGACGGCCACGCTCGCGTCCGTCGCCTGCGCCAGGATCTGAAACTCGTGCGGTCGCACGTAGCCGACTTCACCGATGGGTGCGTCAGGAGCGCCGGGTGCGCGAGGTGCGCCAGGTGCGCCAAGCGCGCCAGGTGCATGCTGAAGGCGGCCATGGAACACGTTCACGTCGCCGAGGAAGCGCAGCACGAACGGTGTCGCAGGGTGGTCGTAGACCGCTTCGGGTGAGCCCTGCTGCTCGATGCGGCCTTGGTTCATCACGACGACGCGGTCGGCGACCTCCATCGCTTCGTCCTGGTCGTGGGTCACGAACACGCTGGTGACGTGCATTTCGTCGTGCAGCCGGCGCAACCAGCGGCGCAGTTCCTTGCGCACCTTGGCGTCGAGCGCGCCGAAGGGTTCGTCCAGCAGCAGCACCTTGGGCTCGACCGCGAGCGCGCGTGCGAGCGCGATGCGCTGGCGTTGCCCGCCCGACAGTTGGTGCGGGTAGCGGTCGGCAATCCAGTCGAGTTGCACCAGCTTGAGCAACTCGGTGACCTTGGCCCGAATTTCGCGCTCATTCGGGCGCGTCGACTTCGGCCGCACCCGCAGGCCGAAGGCCACGTTCTCGAAGATCGTCATCTGCGTGAACAGCGCGTAGTGCTGAAACACGAAGCCGACCCGGCGCTCGCGCACGTCGGTGTGGGTCGCGTCGTCGCCGTGGAACAGCACGCTGCCCGAGTCCGGCAATTCCAGGCCCGCGATGATGCGCAGCAGCGTGGTCTTGCCCGAGCCCGAGGGGCCGAGCAGCGCGACCAGTTCACCGTCCGGGACGGTCAGGTTCAGGTTGTCGCAGACCACTGTCCCGCCGAACCGCTTGTCTACGTTTCTGATTTCGATGCTCATGCGTCACTCCGATGACTCGCCTGCGCCGAGGCCGTTGGTCTTCACGCGTTGTTCGACCACGTACTTGAGCACCAGCGTGACCAGGGCCAGCAGCGCCAGCAACGAGGCCACTGCGAAGGCGGCAGCGAACTGGTACTCGTTGTACAGAATCTCGATGTGCAGCGGCAGCGTGTTGGTCTGGCCGCGGATGTGGCCAGAGACCACGCTGACCGCGCCGAACTCGCCCATCGCCCGCGCGTTGCAAAGAATCACGCCATACAGCAGCGCCCATTTCACGTTCGGCAGCGTGACGCGCCACAGGATTTGCCAGCCGCCCGCGCCCAGCACGCGCGCGGCCTCTTCCTGCTCGGTGCCCTGCGCCTGCATCAGCGGGATCAGTTCGCGCGCGACGAACGGGAAGGTCACGAAGGTGGTCGCCAGCACGATGCCCGGCAGCGCGAAGATCACCTTGATGTCGTTGTCGCGCAGCCATTCTCCGAACCAGCCTTGCAGCCCGAAGACCAGCACGAAGATCAGGCCCGCGATGACCGGGCTGACCGAGAACGGCAGGTCGATCAGCGTCAGCAGCACGTTCTTGCCGCGAAACTCGAACTTGGCGATGCACCAGGCGGCGGCGACGCCGAAGACGAGGTTCATCGGCACCGAGATCGCCGCCGCGATCAGCGTCAGTCGGACCGCCGACAGGGCGTCGGGATCGACGATCGCGGTCAGATACACGCCGACGCCTTTCTTCAACGCCTCGACGAACACGATGGCCAGCGGCACGAACAGAAACAGGCTCAGGAAAGCCAGCGCGGTGGCGATCAGGCACCACCTCACCCACGCGGGCTCGGCGGTGGCCGCACGCAGGTGGCGCGGCGCGGTGGCGGCCGTCTGCGCCGGGCGGGAGGCACCCTCGAGTGGTTCGCCGGCGAGGGCGGGAGGGTGGACGAAGGACATCGTCAGCGCCCCTGCCTTGCGCGCGTCCAGGCCTGAAGCGCGTTGATCGCCAGCAGCAGCACGAAGGCTGTCACCAGCATCACCACCGCGATGGCGGTGGCACCGGTGTAGTCGTACTGCTCCAGCTTGGTGATGATCAGCAGCGGTGTGATCTCGCTGATCATCGGCATGTTGCCGGCGATGAAGACCACCGAACCGTATTCGCCCAGTGCCCGCGCGAACGCCAGTGCAAAGCCTGTCAGCAGCGCCGGCGTCAGCGCCGGAAAGATGACTTTGCTGATGGTCTGCCAGCGATTGGCGCCCAGCGTTGCCGCAGCTTCTTCGGTCTCGCGGTGCAGGTCTTGCAGCACCGGCTGCAAGGTGCGCACGACGAACGGCAGGCCGATGAAGGTCAGCGCGACGAAGACACCGACGGGCGTGAAGCTGACCTTGAACGGCAGCAGTTGGCCGACCCAGCCGTTCTGTGCATACAGCGCGGTCAACGCGATGCCGGCCACCGCCGTCGGCAAGGCGAACGGCAGGTCCACCAGCGCGTCGACGACGCGCCGGCCCGGGAACTCATAGCGCACCAGCACCCAGGCCACGATCAGCCCGAAGCAGGCGTTGAGCAGTGCTGCCGCCAGCGACGCGCCGAAGGTCAACCGGTACGAGGCCAGCACGCGCGGCGAAGTGACGGTGTCCCAGAAGGCCGGCCAGGTCATCGTGGCCGTTTTCAGGAACGCCGCCGACAGCGGAATCAGCACGATGAAGCCGAGGTACAGCAGCGTGAAGCCCAACGCCAGGTCGAAGCCCGGCAACACGCTGTGCCGCCGCAGCAAGGTGCG
>JANNEI010000070.1:0-6741 GCA_031378565.1 Burkholderiales bacterium | reverse complement strand
TGCCGGTGATGATCAACGAGGCCTCTTTGTCGGCCACCGCGAGCATCGCTTCAAGCCGGCGCAGCACGCGGTCGGTGCGCCAGTCTTTCGTCAGCTCGATGGCCGCGCGCACCAAATGGCCCTGGTGCTTTTCGAGCTTGGCCTCGAAGCGCTCGAACAAGGTGAAGGCGTCGGCGGTGGCCCCCGCAAAGCCGGCCAGCACCTGGTTGTGGTGCAGCTTGCGCACCTTGCGCGCCGTCGCCTTGACCACGATGTTGCCGAGCGTGACCTGGCCGTCACCGCCGAGCGCGACCAGGTTGCCGCGCCGCACGCTGACGATGGTGGTGCCGTGGTAGTTTTCCATGCGGTTCAGGTGCAGCCGGGCGCGCCGATTTCAAGCTGCAGGAAGGGTCGGGTCAAACGACGCGAACCTTGACCTTGGCGTGCTCGTTGATGCCCATCGCGCCGAAGAACAGCGCCACCAGCCGGTGCGCCTCGGTGAAGCCCACGCTGCGGTTTTCACCGCGCCGCGCCAGCACCCAGTTCAGCAGGTCACCGGCGGCGATGAAATCGACCCGGATCAAACGGGCACAGGACACGTTGATGAAGGCCGAGCTGCCGAGTTGCGCATCCATCTTCTTCAGGATCGGTCCGATGTCGCCGACCAGCTGCCCCGACAGCTCGACGCCGGCCATTTGAACCAGGCCTGCGTCCTCGACCAGTTGCGACTCGACGAAGCTGGTGGACACCTCGCTGACCACCGACAACGGCGGTGACGTGGTGTTTTGTTCAGAGCCGCTGACCCGCACCTTGCACAGCGCACGCTCCCACGACGGAGGCGACACTTCATAAGTGACGCAGTAGTCGATGGCGGCTTCGTCGAACTGGTCGGGCCGGTTGGTCATGCGAAGCGCGTCGAGGCGCAGCTGCCAGTACGCCGGATCGACGTCTCGCACGCCGGTGGGCGAAGCGTCGCCCAGCACGCTGAACAGCCGGTCGCCGCTGAGCCAGCGCATGTCCAGCTTCTGCCCGATCCAGTTGCGGAACAGCTCGCTCAGGCGGGCGCAGGCTTCGGCGTCGATGCCGCGCAGCGCGCTCCAGTCGAACACCCACGGCAGCGGCATCTGCAGTGTCTGCGAGCGCAGCCTGGCCACCGCATCCGCGTCCACATAATCGGGGCAGACCCAGCCCACCTGGCCGTCGATGCGCGCGCTGCTCGGGCGTTCTTCGCTGGCGGCCTCGGCCACCAGCTTGGGCATCGAAAACCACTGTGGTGCCGACCAGCCAAACTGCTGCGCATAGTCGAGCGCCAGGCTCTCGAACTTGTGCTGCTGGCCGATTGCGCGGTACAGGTCGAACAGCACCAGCCAGGTTTCGGCATGCTGGGCACGGCTGCCGTTGAAGCCGGTGAGTCCGGCCAGCGACTGCTCGCAGAGTTCGAAGTCGGCGTTGGCGAAAGCGATCACCGCCTCGTCGAGGTCGGGGTCGTGCGCGACCTCGCTGACTTCCACCGCAAACGGATGCGCAAAGTCGGCAGGGGCAGCGTCGAAATTGAGGGGCGTCAGCGGCGACATGCCGGGGCTCATCACGGCCACGGCCGGTGTGCCGGCGGGCGCGCTGCGCGACAACTCATCGGAGTCCATCACCAGGCCGTCGCGGGCCAGCGGGGCAGATCGGGGGACGCGCGGCCCCTGCGCTTCCATTGAGGCCGGCTGGGTCGAGGCGTTGTAGAAATCCGGTGCGCGGCGCGGCACGCCGGAGTAGGTGTCGCCCACCATCTGCTGTTCGATCTCGTCGATCTTCGCCTTCACGCCGCTGTCGGGCTTGGCACCACTGTCCTGCATGCGGGCTTCCGAATCGTCCAGCCGCGACGAGCCGCCCAGCGCGGCCAGCTGTTCGGGAGACAGGCCTTCGCGGCGCACCTTGCGCAGCATGTCGAATTCGCGCTTGCGGACAAAGTCGTTGCGCCGCTTGCGCTCGATCATCGCCTTCAGCTCGGACTTGGCGAACTCAGTTTCACGCGCTTCCTGCGTGGGCGGGCTGAGGTCGCTCCATTCGGTGGCCGGGTTGGCCACGAACTTGACAACCTTGCGGAAAAAACTCGTCGTGTCTTTGGGGTCCGACATGTGGTGCGTGAGCGCGCCGAGGGGCCAGCCGGTTCAATCGCCGAACATTTTTTGCTTCAGCTCGCGGCGCTGCTGGGCTTCGAGGGAAAGTGTAGCGGTGGGACGGGCGATGAGGCGACCCAACCCGATCGGTTCGCCGGTTTCGTCACAGAAACCGTAGTCGCCAGCGTCGATCCGCCCCAGCGACTGCGAAATCTTCTTCAGCAGCTTGCGTTCGCGGTCGCGGGTGCGCAGTTCCAGGGCGTGCTCTTCCTCGATCGTCGCGCGGTCGGCCGGGTCGGGAACGATCGAGGTGTCTTCGCGCAGATGCTCGGTGGTTTCACCGGCGTTGTTGAGCAAGTCGTCCTTGAGCGTTTGCAGCCGAACGCGGAAGAACTCCAACTGCTTGTCGTTCATGTACTCGGTCTCGGGCATCGCGAACAACTCCGAGTCCGACAGCTCCCGGCCCGCCTTCGTCTTCCAGGCGTTGGCGAGCTTCGGGTCCATCTTCTGAACCGGCTTGGGTGCGTCCGTCATCACCTGGTTCATTACGCGCGTCGGCGGGCGAGGCGGGGCGAAGCGGTCGGCGAAGCGGGAGGTCGGTGGCGGCAGCGGCACCACCGCCTGAACCACGGCGGAGGCGCGGCCCCGGCCGGACGCACGAGGTGCCTTGGTGGGGACAGGTGCGGCGGCCTTGGCCGGCACGACCGCGGTCGGGGTCGCCGGTGCCACAGGTCGCAGGAGGGGGGCGGGGGCTGACTTGGCAGCCGGTTTGGGACTTGAGACTTTCAATGGGGGCGCAGTCTTGGTGGCCGGTTTCGGAACCGGCTTGGAAATGGGTTTGGCGCTCGCTTTTGCGGCGGGCTTGGCGGTTGCCTTGGAGGCGGCTTTCACCACCGGCTTTGCCACAGGTTTGACGATGGGCTTGGCGGCCGGCCTGGCCCCAGCCTTGGACGCTGGCTTGGGTGCCGGCTTGGTCGGTAATCTGGTGACCGGCACCGCCTTGCCAGCAGCGGGCTTCTTCGGGGGTGACTTCTTCGGGGTTGCCTTCTTGGCCGGGATCTTGCTCACATGGGTCTCCTCGCAGCAGCGGTTATACCCGCTCGACTCTTGACTGGAGCCCAGCCCGGCCGAATTCGCGCGCCGCGGATTGTAGCCACCTTGCCGAGCTGCGTCGGCCGCGTCTGCCTGACCGATTGGCCGAGCTCAGGCGATGCACGCCTCCAGGCCCTGCAGGAAGATGTCGCTCGGCAGGTCGATGCCGATGAAGACCATCTTGCTGGTCTTCTTTTCGCCCGGCATCCATTTCGGGCCCAGGTCGCTGCCCATCAGTTGGTGCACGCCCTGGAAAATCACCTTGCGGTCGGTGCCCTTCATGTTGAGCACGCCCTTGTAACGGAGCATCTTCGGGCCGTAGACCTGGACGATCGAGCCCAGGAAGTCTTCCAGCCTGGCGGGATTCAGCGCCTTGTCGGACTTGAACACGAAGGACTTCACGTCGTCGTCATGAGCGTGGTGGTGCGGGTGGTCGCAGTGTTCGTCGTGCACGTGGTCGGGGTCATCGTGCCCGTGGCCGTGCTTGTGGTCGTGCGCGTCGGGTTTCAGGAAGTCGGGGTCGATGTCGAGCTTGGCATTCAGGTTGAAGCCCTTCAGGTCGAACACCTTGGCGATCGGCACCTCGCCGAAGTTGACCCGGCTTTGCGGTGCGCGCGGGTTCATGTGCCGCACGCGGTGCGCCAGCGCGTCCATCGCTGCCTCATCGACCAGATCGGCCTTGCTGAAAAAGATCTGGTCGGCGAAGCCCACCTGCATGCGCGCCTCTTGCCGGTCGTCGAGCTGCTGCTGACCGTGCTTGGCATCCACCAAGGTCAGGATGGAGTCGAGCAGATAGCTCTCGGCGATCTCGTCGTCCATGAAGAAGGTTTGCGCCACCGGGCCGGGGTCGGCCAGGCCGGTGGTCTCGATCACCACGCGGTCGAAGCTCAGTTCGCCCTTGCGTTTTTTCTCGGCCAGGTCGGCCAGCGTGGTGCGCAGGTCTTCGCGGATCGAGCAGCAGACGCAGCCGTTGTTGAGCTGGATGATCTGCTCGGTGCTGTCCTGCACCAGGATTTCGTTGTCGATGTTCTCGGTGCCAAACTCGTTCTCGATCACGGCGATCTTCTGCCCGTGCGCTTCGGTCAGCACGCGCTTGAGCAGGGTGGTCTTGCCGGCACCGAGAAAGCCGGTGAGGATGGTGGCGGGGATGAGGGCCATGGTGCTTGTCCTGAGGGTCGTCGCAAGGTGTTCGAAGCCCAGCAAGTGGTGCTTCGCAGCAAACCTTCAACCTAGCACACTTGTCAATAGCCGACGCGGTAAGCTTCACACATCCCCACTCTTCGCCCTGGCGCGATGGCTGACCCTCACTCCGGTTTTCCTGCGCGCGGCAAAGGCGTCGATCGGCATGCGCCACGCACCGAGAAGCGCAACCTGTTCCAGCGGCTGGTCGAAATGGTCTCCCCAGGCCCCGACTCACGCGACGAATTGCTGGAAACGCTGGCCGACGCCGAGCACCGCGACCTGATCGAACCCGAGTCGCGGATGATGCTGGAAGGCGTGCTGCGCATGGCCGACCTGACGGCCGGCGACGTGATGGTGGCCACGCCGCACATGGATTTGCTCGACATCGACGCGCCCTACGAAGACCTGCTGCACGGCGTCATCGCGACCTCGCACTCGCGCTTTCCGGTCTACGAAGGCCAGCGCGACAACGTGATCGGCATCCTGATGGCGAAAGACCTGCTAAAGCTGCAGCGCTCGCCCGAGTTGAACCTGCGCACCCTGCTGCGGCCTGCGGTATTCGTGCCCGAATCGAAGGGGCTGAACGAGTTGCTGCGGGACTTTCGTTCCAACCGCAACCACCTCGCCATCGTGATCGACGAGTTCGGCACCACGGCCGGGCTGCTGACCATCGAAGACGTGCTGGAAGAAATCGTCGGCGAGATCGAGGACGAGTTCGACGACAAGGACGGCGAATCCAGCATCTACACGCTGGCCGACGGCGGTCAGAGGGTGGCTGGCGACACCGACATCACCGAAGTCAACAGCGTTTTCGTCGCCAATCTGCCGACCGATGCTTTCGACTCCATCGGCGGGCTGGTGGCCCACGAGCTGGGCCGCGTGCCGCGCCGCGGCGAATCGGTGACGTTGGGCGGCCTGGTGTTCACCGTGATGCTGACGCGTGGCGGGGCGGTGCGCTGGTTCAAGGTGACACGCGCGGCCGAAGACGCGCTGGGCACCGACGGCGGCTGACGCGCTGCATGAGTTTTCTTGACTTCGGCGGCGCGGCTCACCGCCCGCCGCGCCTGCCGCTGTGGGCCGACCTGCTGGCGATGGCGGCGCTGGGGGCGCTGCAAACCCTGTCGTTCATCCACACCGAAGCCTGGTGGCTGCAATGGGTCGCCGTCGGCCTGCTGGCTTGGCGCGTCGGCCGGGCCGCGCCGGCGCGTGCGGCGGCGCTGGGCTGGGCCTTCGGCTGCGCCTGGCTGCTGGCCGGCACCTGGTGGCTGTTCATCAGCCTGCACCGCTACGGCGGGCTGCCGGCCTGGCTGGCGGTGCTGGCGGTGTTCATGCTGTGCGCGCTGCTGTCGCTTTACCTCGCCGCTGCGATGGCGCTGTTTGCGCGCTGGCGCAGCGGAGGCGGTGAACGTGCTGAGCGCATGGGACGCGATGCGTTGCTGTTCGCCAGCGTCTGGATGCTGGCCGAGATCGCGCGGGCCGTCATCTTCACCGGCTTCCCGTGGCTGGCCGCCGGCTATGCCCATGTCGACGGGCCGCTGGGCGCGTTGGCACCGTGGGTCGGCGTCTACGGCATCGGCTTCGTGGCCGCGTGGCTGGCGGCGTGGTGCGTGTTCAGTTCAGGACGAAGCCGGTCCCGTCAGTGGGCGGGGCCGCTGGCGGCCACCGGGCTGGCGCTGGCTGCGGGCTGGGCCGGGCCGCCGAACTTCACGCAGCCCACCGGCACGCTGAGCGTCACGCTGATCCAGGGCAACATTCCGCAGGACGAGAAGTTCGCGGCCGAGCGCCAGGGTGCCGCGTTGTTGTGGCACATCGACGCATTGATGGCCGCGCAGGGCGACCTGGTGATCGCGCCCGAAACCGCCATCCCGCTGCTGCCGCAGCAGTTGCCCGAGGGGCTGTGGGACGGTCTGACCGAGCATTTCAGCCGCGGCCGAATGCACGCCATCGTCGGCGTGCCGCTGGGCGACGACGAGGCCGGCTACACCAACTCGGCCGTCGGCTTCGCGCCCGGGCGCAGCCTTTACCGCTACGACAAGCACCACCTGGTGCCGTTCGGCGAATTCATTCCGACCGGCTTCAAGTGGTTCACCCGGCTGATGAACATCCCGCTCGGCGACTTCAACCGCGGCCCGCTGACCGCGCCTTCGTTCAACGTCAACGGCGAGCGCGTGGCACCGAACATCTGCTACGAAGACCTGTTCGGCGAAGAGCTGGCCGCGCGCTTCAGCGACCCGGCCAGCGCGCCCACCATCTTCGCCAACATCAGCAACATCGGCTGGTTCGGCGACAGCATCGCGGTGGACCAGCACCTGCAGCTGTCGCGCCTGCGCTCGCTGGAGTTTCAGCGGCCGATGCTGCGCGCCACCAACACCGGGGCCAC
>JANNEI010000684.1:0-5235 GCA_031378565.1 Burkholderiales bacterium | reverse complement strand
CAGCTACAAGCGGAAGGTTGACGGCATTGTGCTGGTCGACTACGACAAATGCATCGGCTGTAAATACTGCGCCTGGGCCTGCCCGTACGGAGCGCGCGAGTTGGACGAAGAACGCCAGGTAATGACCAAGTGCACTCTGTGCGTGGACCGCATCTACGACGAGAAATTGCCCAAGCAGGATCGCAAGCCCGCCTGCGTGTCTGCCTGCCCGACCGGCGCACGATTGTTCGGTGATGTGAAAGACCCGAATTCCGAAGTGTCGATCGCGATCCGTGAACGCGGTGGCTATTCGCTGATGCCCGAGTGGGACACGCAGCCGGCGAACAAGTACCTGCCGCGGCGCGTCACTCCCGCATCGGTGGCCGTGAAAGACGCGCCGTGAACCCCGCGTTTTCGGTCATCGTCTTCACCACGGTTGCCGGCGCGGCGCAGGGCCTGGTGGTGACGCTGGCGCTGGCGGTGCTGGCTGGCGTGTCGTTGTCGGTCGGCTTCGTCGGGAATGCCTTGATCGTCGCCGAGGTGATGTTGCTGATCGGCCTGGGCGCGTCGTTCGCCCACCTCGGCCGGCCCGAGCGCGCCTGGCGCGCGGTGCTGATGTGGCGCACCTCGTGGTTGTCGCGCGAGGTGATCGTGCTGCCGGCCTTCATCGGTGGGGTGGCGTTGTGGTGGTTGGCGCTGCGCATCAACATCGACAGCGCGCTCTCAACGATGTGGTTGCCGGTGACCGCCATCGTGCTGGCCGCTTTTCTCTGGTACTGCACCGCGATGATCTACGCCTGCCTGCGCTTCATCCAGGAGTGGGCGCAGCCGCTGACGCTCGTCAACTTCACATTGATCGGCCTGTCGTCGGGCCTGATGCTGACAAGCGCGCTCGCCGCGCTGGCGGGCGAGGCTGCATTGTTGCGCGGCAGCGGGCCGTGTGCGGTGCTGGTCACGCTGATCGCATGGGCCACGCGCACGCTGGCGCTGCGGCACAACGCGGCGATCAAGCACAGATCGACGCTGCAATCGGCAACCGGCATTCAGTCACCGAATCTGGTGCAGAAGTCGATGGGCATGTCGGCCGGATCGTTCAACACGCGGGAGTTCTTTCACGGCCGCACGCTGGCCGCGCTGAAGCAGGTCAGGGTGGCCTTCATCGTGCTGTGCTTCGCGCTGCCGGCCGCGCGGGCCCTGTGGGGCGTGATGGGTGGCGGCACGTTGCCGTGGGTGCTGGCGGTGCTGTTGCAGGCACCCGGCCTGGTGGCCGAGCGCTGGTTCTTCTTCGCGCAGGCCCGGCACCCGCAGAACCTGTACTACCAGGTGGTGTCGTAGCGGGCCGGCGGCGGCGTCACTTCGCGAACAACTGTCCCAGGTCTCCGAAGGCCTTGAATTCGAGCGCGTTGCCCGACGGGTCGAGGAAGAACATCGTCGCCTGCTCGCCGACCTGGCCCTCGAAGCGCACCTGCGGCTCGATCAGAAAGTGCGTGCCGGCGCGCTTCAGTTTGTCGGCCAGTTGCTCCCAGTCCGCCATGCCCAGCACCGCGCCGAAATGGCGCACCGGCACCGCTTCGCCGTCGACTTCGCTGGTGCCGGTGCCGGTGCCGGTGCTGTTGTTGTTGCGGCGCGGCCCGCATTCGTCGGGCGCGAGGTGGGCCACGATCTGGTGCCCGTGAAAGTCGAAGTCGATCCAGCTCGGCGAACTGCGGCCTTCAGGGCAACCCAGCAACCCGCCGTAGAAGCGGCGCGCCTCACTCAGGTCGCGAACCGGAAACGCAAGGTGGAAAAGGGCGTTGACTTGCATGGCGATGGCGGGCTGATGCCGGCGGTGCGGCGATGCTGGCAAGTATCTGCGAAGCGCCGCGTGTCGGGGCCGGTGCGCCCGCACCTCGGCGAGGCAGGGGTGATCTACAGCCCCCGCTGGTTGACCCGCTTGGCAAGCTCCGCCGCACTCTCCCGCCGCTCGCTGTAGCGGTCGACCAGATACGGTGCCACGTCGCGCGTCAGCAGCGTGAACTTCACCAGCTCTTCCATCACGTCGACCAACCTCTCGTAGTAGGCCGAGGGCTTCATGCGGCCGGCTTCGTCGAACTCCAGAAACGCCTTGGCAACCGACGACTGGTTGGGGATCGTGATCATGCGCATCCAGCGGCCGAGAATGCGCAGCTGATTCACGGCGTTGAACGACTGCGAGCCGCCCGACACTTCCATCACCGCCAGCGTCTTGCCCTGCGTGGGCCGCACCGCGCCCAGGCTCAGCGGAATCCAGTCGATCTGTGCTTTCATGATGCCGGTCATCGCGCCGTGCCGCTCGGGCGACGTCCACACCATGCCTTCGGCCCACGTCGCCGCGTCGCGCAGTTCCTGCACCTTCGGGTGGCTGTCGGGTGACGCGTCGGGCAGTGGCAGTCCGGCCGGGTCGAAGACGCGCACTTCGCCGCCCATCGCGTGCAACAGCCGGGCGGCTTCCAGTGTCAGCAGCTTGCTGTACGAGCGTTCGCGCAGTGAGCCGTAAAGCAGCAGGAAGCGCGGCGCGTGGGTGGACGCACCGGCACCGGCCAGGCGCGCACCGGCGGGCCGGTCGAACAGGTTCGGGTCGAGGTTGGGCAGGTTGCTGTCAGTCATGGTCGAGGCTGCGGTGAATGAGCAGGCCGATGCCCGCACCGGCGAACTGCGCCAGCATGAAACCAATGACGCTGGCCGGCGCGATGCCCGCAAAGCTGTCGCTGAACATGCGGCCGAAGGCGGCAGCCGGATTCGCGAACGAAGTCGACGCAGTGAACCAGTAGGCCGCGCCGATGTAGGCCGCCACCATCGCCGGGGCGCGACCCGGCGGCGCGCGCAGGATCACCAGCAGCAGCCCGGCGGTGGCGACTGCTTCGGCAATCCACTGGCCGGGGCCGCTGCGCACGTGTGTGGACAGCTGAAGAATCGTCATGTCGAACATTGCGTGGGCCAGCCACGCACCGAGCATCGCGCCGACGAGCTGTGCCGCCACATAGGGCAGCAACGCCGCTCTTGGCAGCTCGCCGCGCCAGGCCATCACGGCGCTGACGGCCGGGTTGAAGTGCGCGCCGCTGACCGGGCCGAACACCTCGATCAACACGTACAACCCGCCGACCGTGGCCAGCGTGTTGGCCAGCAGCGCCAGGCCCGCGTTGCCGCCCGACAGGCGCTCGGCCATGATGCCCGAGCCGATGACGACGGCGAGCAGCAGCAGGGTGCCCAGCGCCTCGGCGAGCAGCTTGCGAGTCAGCTCGGGCATCAGCGGTCGTGGCGATCGATGGCGCTGGCGGCGCGGCGTCGCAAGTTCATTCTCAGCGGTTCCCGATCTGCTTCAACTCGCGCTGAATGGCCATCGAATCCAGGCTTTGAATCGGCAGCGACAGCATCAGCTCGATGCGCCGCTTGAGCGTCACGGCCGTGGCCATGAAGGCGCGCGCTTTTTCTTCGTCGCTGCCCTGCACCGCAGCCGGGTCAGGCACGCCCCAGTGCGCCGTCATCGGCTGGCCGGGCCACAGCGGGCACATCTCGCCGGCGGCGTTGTCACAGACGGTGAAGACGAAGTCGAGCTTCGGTGCGCCGGGCTGCGCGAACTCGTCCCAGTTCTTGCTGCGGTAGCCGTCGGTCGGCACGCGCAGCGCCTTCAGCGTGGTCAAGGCGAACGGGTTGACGGTGCCGGTCGGGTGGCTGCCGGCCGAGTGCGCCTTGAAGCGCGGCGCGCCGAGCTGGTTCAGCAATCCTTCGGCGAGGATGGAACGGGCGGAGTTGCCGGTACAGACGAAAAGCACGTGGTGGATGGAGTCGCTCATGTCGATGTCCTCTCAAGGAAATGTGGCTCTGCCACTTTCGGGCATCCCCTCGGCGGCCGGACGACGTATGTCGTCGGCCTGGGGGCGCTCAACAGCATTGGGTGGTGATCAGGCAATCCTCGCCCTGGCAGCAATGCGCGGTCAGGTAGGCCAGCAGCGCGTTCATCTGGTCGTACGCTGCGCGGTAGATCAGGTTGCGGCCGTCGCGCTGTTGCGAGACCAGGCCGGCGTGTGTCAGTTCCTTCAGGTGGAACGACAGCGTCGTCGCGGCCACGCCGAGTTCTTCACTCAGCGCGCCCGGCGTCAGGCCCGACGGCCCGGCGATGATCAGGGTGCGAAAAGCGCGCAGCCGGCTCGGCTGGGCGAGTGCCGCGAGTGCCTTGACAACGTCTTGTTCTTCCATGATTCAATAATGGTCGAAGTACTGAATCGTGTCAAGCCGCCTGCCAGCCGCCTGCCTTGTCGGATCGGGCAGGCTGCCCTGCGCCGCCAGCGTCGTAAAAACTGGGGATGGCGGCTGCTGGCCACCGGAATATGCTGCGGTGCCGACGCGGGGTTCCGATCAACCCGCCTCCTCAAGCCGCGGCGCGTGGATGTCTGCGGGCGATTGGTCGGAACGTCCTTTCTCTCACAGGAGCGCCACCATGGCAAAGGCAAGAGCGAAGTCAAAAACCGCAGCGGTGGAGTCGTATGTCGCCTGCGCGAGTGTCAAGAGCAACGCGACCGCGGCCCAGCTGCAGTCGGCCTACAAGATCGAGGTGCGCTTTCTGGGCGGCTTGAACACGGCGCAGAAAAAGGCCTTCAAGTCGGCGGCCAACCGCTGGACCAAGGTGATCGTCGGCGATGTGCCCAGCGTGATGGTCGACGGCGAGGTGATCGACGACCTGCTGATCCTGGCGCAGGGCGTGCCGATCGACGGCGTGCACGGCATCCTCGGCCAGGCAGGCCCGACCCACCTTCGGCCTGCTTCGGCCGGTGTCAACGCCTTTTTGCCGGCCAAGGGAACGATGTCGTTCGACACCGCCGACCTGGCCGCGATGCAGGCCAGCAAGACCCTGCTGGACGTGATCACGCACGAGATGGGCCACGTGATCGGCATCGGCACGATCTGGCCCCTTAAGCAACTGCTGTCGGGTGCGAGCACCACCAACCCCAGCTTCAAGGGAAAGGCTGCGAAGAAGGAATACGGCGTGCTGAAGGGCACCGGGCCGGTCGTGGTGCCGGTCGAAAACACCGGCGGCGCGGGCACCCGGAACAGCCACTGGCGCGAATCCGTGTTCAAGAACGAATTGATGTCGGGCTTCATCGCTGCCGCCAACAACCCGCTGAGCCGGGTCACGGCGGCCAGCCTGCAAGACCTGGGCTATGTCGTCGACATGAGCGCGGCCGAAGCCTTCGTGCTGCCCAACCTGTTGCAGTTTGCCGAGAAGGGCCTGGCCGCGCA
>JANNEI010000678.1:0-2700 GCA_031378565.1 Burkholderiales bacterium | reverse complement strand
TCCAAGATCCGCCACTACCTGAAGACGATGGAACTGGAGGAGTCGCAGGAACTGGGTGCCAAGATGCTGGCGCAGGCGGTGCGTGCCGAAGGCCTGGCAATGCCGGCCATCGACGCCGCCGAGTCGCCCTCGTCACCCTCTGCACCGAGCATCTGGCAGCAGCTCACGCGCTGGAGCGGCAACCGCAATCGCGACGAGTTGATGACCGACATCGGCCTGGGCCGCAAGATCGCCACCATCGTGGCCAAGCGGCTGGCGCGTCTGCTGGCCGACCGCGGCACCAAGCCCGATGCGGTCACGCTGACGCTGGGGCGCTACGGCACCGACGACGTGGCACCTGCGCAAGGGCTGGTGATGATCGACGGCAGCGAAGGTGCGTCGGTGCAGATGGCTGCGTGCTGCCGGCCGATCCCGGGCGACGAGATCGTCGGCTACCTGGGCCGCGGCGAAGGGCTGGTGGTGCACACGGCAGAGTGCGGCGTCGGCAAGCGCCTGATGGAGCGCGACAGCGAACGCTGGATGACGGTGGACTGGGCCGAGCAGCCGACCCGACCGTTCGAGACGGCAATTGCCCTGCTGCTGCAAAACGGCAAGGGCGTGCTGGCCGACGTGGCCGCCGCTGTGTCGGCGGCCGAGGCCGACATCACCCACATCGACATGGGCAGCGAACCCGCTGCCGAAACCGCCGAACTGAAGCTGCTGCTGAGCGTGCGCGACCGCCTGCACCTGGCCGAAGTGATGCGCCAGCTCAAACGCTCCAACGCGGCGTTGCGGGTGACACGGGTCAAGCCCTGAGCTTCAGGGCGGTGTCGGCGCGGGGTAACGAACCCCGATCACCTCGATCCTTTGCAGCCCGCCGGGGGTCAGCAGGCTCACCTCGTCGCCTACGCGGGCCTTCAACAGCGCCCGCGCCACCGGGGCGATCCAGCTCACTTCTCCGGCACCGCTGTCCGACTCGTCAACGCCCTTGATGGTGATGGTGGTCTGGGCACCCGACTCCGCCGAGTAGGTCACCGTGGCACCGAAAAACACCTGATCGCGCCCGTGGTGAACGGATGGGTCGACGACCTCGGCAATCTCCAGTCGCTTCGTCAGGAAGCGGATTCGCCGATCGATTTCACGCAGCCGCTTCTTGCCATAAAGGTAGTCGCCGTTTTCGGATCGGTCGCCGTTCTTTGCGGCCCACGACACCACATCGACCACCTTCGGCCGCTCGGAGTCCAGCAGGTTCATCAGCTCGTCGCGCAGCCGCTCGAATCCCGACGGCGTGACGTAGTTCCGCGTGCCTGCCGGCAGGGCGGCTGCCACGGCAGGAGCGTCGTCGTCATCGTCGCCGTCGGACTCGCGGGTGAACGCCTTGCTCATTTGGCCTGACCGACTTCTTCCTTCGGTTTCATTCGTTGTCGGAGTCGCACAAGCTGCGAACCGGCGAGGCCAGGCCGCAGACACCAGGCAACGCGAATAAATGACGAAATCTCATGCAAGCCCGGAACATTCTGGTGGTGCCTCGATTCTGACTTCAACGGCCTGCCTCGGGCAGTGCCCTGCGGCACTTGAAATGTCGAAAAACCCGCTCCATATTCGGGGTTCAGCATGCGACGGGCGTTGTCCTTGTGACACACTCCGCTGCGTCGTACGACCCTCTGAGGATCACACATGAACAAGTTCTTTGTCGGTGCACTGCTGGTGGCTGTGGCCACGGCCTTCACGCCCCTGACTTCCGATGCCAAGCGGCTCGGCGGCGGCGGTTCGTCCGGCATGCAGCGCAACATGCCTGCCAAGTCGGCCCCGGATGCCGTGCCTGCCAAGCCGGCAACACCAACCGCGGCAGCAGCACCTGCGGCCGCCGCCGCCCCTGCCGCAGCCGCAGCCAAGCGTTCGTGGATGGGCCCGATTGCCGGGCTGGCGGCGGGCCTGGGCATCGCCGCGCTGATGAGCCACCTCGGCATGGGCGAGGCGATGGGCAATTTCCTGATGATGGCCTTGCTCGCCGTGGTCGCGGTGGTTGCCATTCGCTTCCTGATGAAACGCTTCTCGGGGGGTGGCTCTGGTGCCAATTCGACCAAGCCGGCTTTTGCGGGCATGGGCGGGGCCTCGCCGTTCGGCAACGCGCCAAGCACGCCGGCCGCGCCCGGCAATTCCGGTAACTCGATGTTTCGCAATGCCGAGCCCGCGCTGGGCAACGCTGTCGCAGCGTCGGCAGGGTCGTCGGGCCTGGCACCCGTCGCGGTGCCGAACGCCGCCACCGCGAACCACGTTCCGGCCGATTTCGACGCCGCGAGCTTCGAGCGCATCGCCAAGATGATCTTCATCCGCATGCAGACGGCGAACGACGCCGCCGACCTGAACGACCTGCGCAACTTCACCACGCCCGAGATGTTCGCCAGCGTTCGTCTCGAACTGCAAGAGCGCGGCGCGGCCACGCAGCAGACCGATGTGGTCAAGGTCGACGCGCAGGTGCTCGACGTTTCGCAAGAAGCCGAGCAGCAAATTGTCAGCGTGCGCTTCCATGGCCTGATCCGCGAAGAGAAAGACGCCGTTGCGGCCGACTTCGACGAAGTGTGGCACCTGGTGAAGCCGAGCAACGACGACAGCCGTTCGTGGGCGATCGCCGGGATCGAGCAACGCCACTGAGCCGCTGCCCAGCCGAGCTGAAGAAGGGTCGCTGCGGCGGCCTTTTTTTGACTGATTTGCGCGTGA
>JANNEI010000619.1:0-1955 GCA_031378565.1 Burkholderiales bacterium | reverse complement strand
GGCCTGCACATCCGTGGTGGATTGAAGCTTCTTCCTGGCCTTCGCGAGCCGACTGCGCTGGACAGCTCCGCAGGTCCTTCGCTTCGTCGGCTCAGGCGACAGGTGGCCGCTGTGTCGCCTTCCAGTACGCCGCATCGCCGTAGCTGTGTTTGAGGAAGTCGATCCACAACCGCACCCGCAACGGCAAGTGCTTGCGCTGCGCAAACACGGCGTAGATGCCGTTCGGCGGCGCGGCGAAGTCGTCCAGCACGCTGACCAACAGTCCGGCCGCCACCTCGTGTTCCACCTCCCAGGTCGAGCGCCACGCGATGCCCAGCCCGGCGGCGCACCAGTCGTGCAGCACCTGGCCATCGCTGCAGTCCACCCGGCCGCTCGGGCGCAGGTGCGTCACCGCGCCGTCCACGCTGAAGGCCCAACCGCGGGTCTGGCTGGCGTCGCTGCTCAGGGTCAGGCACTCGTGGCGGATCAAGTCGCTCGGGTGCTGCGGCGTGCCGGCGCGCTTCAGGTAGGCCGGTGTGGCCACGCACAGGCGTCGGTTGTCGGCCAGACGCACGCTGACCAGGCTGCTGTCGGGCAGGTCGCCCACGCGCACCGCGCAGTCCACGCTTTCGTTCACGATGTCGACCACGCGGTCAGACAGGTTCAGCGACACGTTCACGTCGGGGTGCATCGCGATGAAGCGCGGCACCAGTGGCGCCACGTGGCGGCGGCCGAAGCCGGCCGGCGCGGTGATGCGCAGGTAACCGCTGGCCTTCACGCCGCCGGCGCTGACGCTGGCTTCGGCATTGGCCAGGTCGGCCAGCAGGCGCTGGCAGTCTTCCAGGAAGGCGCTGCCCTCGTGCGTGAGTGTGATTCTCCGGGTGGTGCGCACCAGCAGCTTGACGCCCAGCCGCTCTTCGAGTGCGTCGATGCGCCTGCCGATCACGGCGGGGGCCACGCCTTCAGCCAGCGCGGCTGCCGTCAGGCTGCCCTTGGCTGCAACGGAAACAAAGGACTCGATCTGCTTGAGCTTTGCCATCCGCGAAGCCTACGCCGAACGCCGAACGACTCTGCACAAAAGTCATGAATCCACGACTTTTGGCGCACTCAATGCCGCTGACCTTATCGAATAAATTCCGAGGATGACCCAACCACTCCCACCCGAAGCCGAGCCCGCAGCGCCGCGTGCCGTGCTGTTCGACGCCTACGGGACGCTCTTCGACGTGTACAGCGTGGGCCTGCTGGCCGAGCAGCTGTTTCCCGGCTTCGGCGAGCGCCTGGGCATCCTGTGGCGTGACAAGCAGATCGACTACACGCGGCTCACGTCGATGAGCGGCCAATACAAGCCGTTCTGGGACCTGACGCGCGCCGGGCTGCGTTTTGCGGCCCGGCGGCTGGGCCTGGACCTGACGGCGCAGGCCGAAGAACAACTGATGAACCAGTACCGCCACCTCAGCGCGTTTCCCGAGAACCGCGAGGTGCTGGCCGAGCTGAAGCTGCGCAACATCCCGGCCGGCATCCTGAGCAACGGCGACCCCGACATGCTGGGCGTGGCCGTCAAGAGCGCCGGCTTCAGCGGCCTGCTGGCGCACGTCGTCAGCGTGCACCCGATCCGAAAGTACAAGACCGACCCGGCCGCCTATGCGTTGGGCACTGCCGCATTCAATCTCGCTGCGAAGGACATCCTGTTCGTCTCCAGCAACGGCTGGGACGCCATCGGTGCCACCTGGTTCGGCTACACCACGCTGTGGGTGAACCGCGCGGGGCTGCCGCTGGAGCAACTCGACACCGAGCCGACCCGCACCGGCAGCAGCCTGCGCGACGTGCTCGACTTCTTTCCTTCCTGAACCGACTTCACCCCCCCCAATTTTTCCGCCATGACTGCACGCACCACTGTCCACGGCCTGAAGGTCGCCACAGCCCTCAAGGATTTCATCGACAACCAGGTGCTGCCTGGCAGCGGCGTCGCGGCCGCC
>JANNEI010000574.1:0-4283 GCA_031378565.1 Burkholderiales bacterium | reverse complement strand
AGCGGCCGCGTCTGGCTGGCGTTGCCCTTGCCCTGGAAACCCAGGTTCATCGGGAAGCTTTCCGCCGCCTTGAGCATCGAATGGATGTGCCACGGCCCCGGCGTGCAGGTGGTGGCGAAGGTGCCGGTGGCCGGGCCGGTGCCGCCGCCCAGGATCGTGGTCACGCCGCTCATCAGCGCTTCTTCGATCTGCTGCGGGCAGATGAAATGGATGTGGCTGGCGATGCCGCCGGCCGTCACGATGGCGCCTTCGCCGGCAATGATTTCGGTGCCCGGGCCGATGACGATGTCGACCCCCGGCTGCACATCGGGGTTGCCGGCCTTGCCGATGCCCGCGATGAGTCCGTTCTTCAGCCCGATGTCGGCCTTCACGATGCCCCAGTGGTCGATGATGAGTGCGTTGGTGATCACGGTGTCGGCCACCTCGGCGGCCAGCCGCTGGCTCTGGCCCATGCCGTCGCGGATGGTCTTGCCACCGCCGAACTTCACCTCTTCACCGTAGCCGCCCGCCTTCAGTGTGTGGTCGTATTCGACTTCGACGATGAGCCCGGTGTCCGCCAGCCGAACCCGGTCGCCGGTGGTGGGACCGAACATTTCGGCATAGGCGCGTCGCTGGATGGTGGCCATCGTTCACAGACTCCCTTGCACTTGTCCACGAAAGCCGAACACCTTGCGCTCGCCAGCGTAGTCGACCAGCTCCACCGTGCGTTGCTGCCCGGGCTCGAAGCGCACTGCGGTACCCGAGGCGATGTTCAGACGCATGCCGTGCGCCGCAACGCGGTCGAACACCAGCGCCGGATTCGTCTCGGCGAAGTGGTAATGCGAGCCGACCTGCACCGGCCGATCGCCGCTGTTCTCGACCACCACGGTGAGGGTGCGTCGGCCGGGATTGAGGACGTGGTCAGCGCCGTCGGTGAACAGTTCGCCTGGTGTCATTTCGATGGCCTCAAACAATCGGTTGGTGCACGGTCACCAGCTTGGTGCCATCGGGGAAGGTGGCTTCCATCTGGATGTCGGGAATCAGCTCGGCCACGCCTTCCATCACGTCGGCGCGGGTGAGCCAGGTCTTGCCTTCGCTCATCAGCGCCGCCACCGTTTTGCCGTCGCGCGCGCCTTCCATGATGGCCGCACTGATCAGGGCCACGGCCTCGGGGTAGTTCAGCTTCAACCCGCGTGCCTTGCGCCGCTCGGCGAGCAGCGCGGCGGTGAAGATGAGCAGCTTGTCTTTCTCGCGCGGGGTCAGTTCCATCGTGGCGATTCAAGGTGGTTCGGAGTGCGCCGCATCTTAGCCAGCGTGGGGTGGAATCAGCAAGCTTGATGCCACCTCGCGGTGCGCCGTCGCACCCCACACTGGTGCGGCGACCCCGCGCACCGGGCCTTGGTTTTCGCGCGCCGCCCGGTCGACGCAACGCCGCGCACTGGCATGGGGCTTGCTGTCACAAAGCGAGACAAGCGTTCGTCTTGCCCTCGTTCAAACCACAACCCCGGAGGTTTTCATGATTCGTCGCCACGCGCTCAAGGCCGCGTCCGCAGCACTTGCTGCGTCCAGCCTGCTGTCGTTTTCGGTCTTCGCCGCCGACACCATCAAGGTGGGTGTGCTGCACTCGCTGTCGGGCACGATGGCCATTTCCGAAACCGTGTTGAAGGACACCGTGTTGATGGCCATCGACGAGATCAACGCCAAGGGCGGCGTGCTCGGCAAGAAGCTCGAACCGGTGGTGGTCGACCCCGCGTCCAACTGGCCGCTGTTCGCCGAGAAGACCAAGCAGTTGATCAGCCAGGACAAGGTTGCCGTGATCTTCGGCTGCTGGACCAGCGTGTCGCGCAAGTCGGTGCTGCCGGTGGTGGAGGAATTGAACGGCCTGCTGTTCTACCCCGTGCAGTACGAAGGTGAAGAGCTGAGCAAGAACGTGTTCTACACCGGCGCTGCGCCGAATCAGCAAGCGATTCCCGCGGTCGAATACCTGATGAGCAAGGACGGCGGCGGTGCCAAGCGCTTCGTGCTGCTGGGCACCGACTATGTGTACCCGCGCACCACCAACAAGATCCTGCGCGCTTTCCTGAAGAGCAAGGGCGTGGCGGACAAGGACATCGACGAGAAGTACACGCCGTTCGGCCACTCTGACTATCAAACCATCGTCGCCGACGTGAAGAAGTTTTCTGCCGGTGGCAAGACGGCGGTCATCTCCACCATCAACGGCGACTCCAACGTGCCGTTTTACAAAGAGCTGGGCAACCAGGGCCTGAAAGCGACTGACGTGCCGGTCGTCGCGTTCTCGGTCGGTGAAGAAGAGCTGCGCGGCGTCGACACCAAGCCGCTGGTCGGTCACCTGGCCGCCTGGAACTACTTCATGTCGATCAAGAACCCGTCGAACGACGAGTTCAAGAAGAAGTGGGCCGACTACTCGAAGGCCAAGAAGCTGCCGGGGGCCGACAAGCCGCTGACCAACGACCCGATGGAAGCCACCTACATCGGCATCCACATGTGGAAGCAGGCGGTCGAAAAAGCCAAGAGCACCGACACCGACAAGGTCGTCGCGGCAATGGCCGGCCAGACCTTCAAGGCACCGAGCGGCATCACCTCGACGATGGACGCCAAGAACCACCACCTGCACAAGTCGGTGTTCATCGGCGAAGTCAAGGGCGACGGCCAGTTCAACGTGGTCTGGAAGACGCCCGGCCCGGTGAAGGCCAAGCCCTGGAGCCCGTACATCGACGGCAACGACAAGAAGAAGGACGAGCCCGAGATGAAGAAGTAAAGGGGGTGCACGCGTGATCGCCGATCGGTGCGGTCACGCAACCCTTTTCATTTTCATGAGCATCAACCGCCACGCGCTGGTGCGCCTTGCCTTGGGCGCGCTGTTTGCCGGCTTTGCCACCACGGCAGCGCACGCCCTCAGCGCCGATCAGGTCCGCGCCATGTCCATCGGTGACAGCGACGCGCGGGCCACGGCCATCGCGCAAGCTGCCGCCGCTGGCGATCCGAAGGCGCTGGACTTCTTCAAGGCGCTGCTCGCCGACGAGGTGAAGACCTCGGGCGACAAGGTGTTCGTCGTTCGCGCAGACAAGGCGCGCGACGCCGCCACCGACGTTGAAACCACGCTGCCCGCCGACGCGGAAGACGTGGTCACCAGCAACCGCCTGCGTCGCGAGATCGACTCGGCGGTGGCGTCGCTGAAGTTGCTGTCGCCCGACCCGGTGCAACGCACCGCGGCCATTCGCGAGTTGCGCGACGGGGCCGATGAATCCAAGTTGCCGCTGATCGAGAAGGCGCTGTCGACCGAGGCCGACGCCAGGCTGAAGGCCGACCTGGTCTTGCTGCGTGCCGCGGTGCTGATCTCGTCCACCGACAAGGCCAAGCGCCTGGACGCCGCGCAGTCGCTCGCCGCCAGCCTGACGCCCGCCACCCGCGCATTGATCGTCGAACGCCTGAAGCCGGGTATCGAACCCGAGGCGGATGTTCGTTCTCAATTGCAGATGTCGCTCAGCGGCATCGAGTCGCGGCTGGCCTGGGGCGAACGGCTGGGCGTTGTCTTCACCGGCATCAGCCTGGGTTCGATCTTGCTGTTGGTGGCGCTGGGCCTGGCCATCACCTATGGGCTGATGGGCGTCATCAACATGGCGCACGGCGAGCTGATGATGATCGGCGCGTACGCCACCTATCTGGTGCAGAACGCGTTCAAGGCGTATTTGCCGGGGGTGTTCGACTGGTACATCGTGGCTGCCGTTCCGGTCTCGTTCGCGGTGGCCGCGGCGGTCGGCGCGGTGCTCGAGCGCAGCGTGATCCGCTGGCTGTATGGCCGGCCGCTCGAAACGCTGCTGGCCACCTGGGGCATCAGCCTGGTGCTGATGCAGGGCGTGCGTTCGCTGTTCGGTGCGCAGAACGTGCAGGTCGAAAACCCGGCGTGGTTGTCGGGCGGTGTCGATGTGCTGAGCAACCTCACGCTGCCGTTCAACCGCATCGCGATCATCTTCTTTGCACTGGCCGTGCTTGCCGGCGTGTCGCTGCTGATCGCACGCACGCGGCTGGGTCTGTTCGTTCGCGGCGTCACGCAAAACCGCAAGATGGCGGCCTGCATGGGCGTCAACACGGCGCGCGTCGACACGTATGCGTTCGCGCTGGGCTCGGGCATTGCCGGGCTGGCCGGATGCGCGTTGTCGCAGGTGGGCAACGTGGGGCCGGACCTGGGGCAGGGCTACATCGTCGATTCGTTCATGGTGGTGGTGTTGGGTGGGGTCGGTCAGCTGGCTGGCACTGTCTACGCCGCGCTTGGCTTGGGGGTG
>JANNEI010000573.1:0-6431 GCA_031378565.1 Burkholderiales bacterium | reverse complement strand
CTGGCCGTTTTGCAGCGTGCTGCGCGTGTCGCTGCGGCGGTTGCTCTCGGCCTCGACGCCGGCCACCAGGCTGTGTTCGTTGGCCAGCAGCCGGCTCAGCTTTGCGTTCAAGGTGAGGGTGCGGTCGCGCGTGTCGGCCGTGTCTTGAATGCTGCGCGGCATCCTGCCGCCGCTTTCCTGCCGCAAGCTGCTGTTTGCGGAGCGGCTCTGGCCCAGGCCGGCACGCCATTCGACGCGCGTGGACTCGCCCACGCGGTACATCCACGTCGCGTTCATGCGCAGCAGGGTGAAGCTGCCGTCGGCGGCGGTGTCGGCCAGTGCGTAAGGCGCGGGATCGACGCCCACGCGCTGTTCGAGCACGCCGTGCCGCTGCGTGCGGCCGGTGCCGTAGATCAACACCGGCATCAGCGTCACCGCGTCGCCTTTCTCGCTGCGCCATTGCAGCCGGCCGCTGGCCTGCAGGCCTTGCCGGCGCTCGCGCACGCTGCCGGTGTCGGTCTGGTCGAGCACCAGCGGGTCGCTGGCCACGTCGCGCCCCTGCGTGACGGTGCTGCTGTCGCTTTGGCGGTCATTGCGCGAGGCCGACAACGAGAAGCTGTACGGCAAGCCGTAGAGCGTGTCGTTGCGCGACCACGAGGCGGCCGGCTGCAATCGGTCGTTCTCGACACCCAGCGTGAGCCGCAGGTCGTTGAGGCGTTTCGTGAAACCTTCGCGGGTGATGATGTTGATGGTGCCGGCGATCGCGCGGGCGCCGGTTTCGGCAGTGGGCGCACGCAGGATCTCGATGCGTTCGATCTGCTCTGGGGCCAGCGAATCGAGCGAAAAGCCCGGTGCCACGCGCTCACCGTCGAGCAAGATTTGCGTGTAGCCGCTGCCCAGGCCGCGCATGCGGATCGCCCCGCCGCGGCCGGGGCGGCCTTGCACAGTCACGCCTGGCAGGCGCTTAAGCAGGTCGCCCACCGTGCTGTCGCCGAAGCGCTCGATCTCGTCGCGGCCGATGATGATTTTTGCGGCGGTGGATTCGCGGCGCTGCTGGGTCTCGTTGGCGCGGCCCCCGGTGATCTCCACCCGTTCGAGCGTGGTGGCGGGTGAGGCTGCCGCAGGCCGCTGCGGGGCCGACGCCGCCGCAGCCGAAGCCGCAGGTACCGATGCTGGCTGCGCCCAGGCCGACAGCCCCGTCACGGCGACCGCTCCCATCGCCAGAAAGCCGATGATCCGCGAGCGATTTGGCGTCGATTCAGGCATGTGAATTCAATTATCGACCGCGCCGGATGAACCCCCGAGCGCGTGCCCGACAAGCCGCGATCGACAGCCCCAACACACACCCCTCGAATGGGGGGCAGAGCGAGCGGCTTCGTGACATCGGTCACGGCGTTCCCTGCGCCTGCTGACACCACGCCACAACGCACCCCGCAGCCACGGGATGTCATCGAGCAGTGGCGTGCGTAGCCTCTGCTTGTCGTCAACCCGACCCTGTTCTTCCTCTGCAATCTTGACTCTGGAGCCCACATGTCCCGCTCATTCATCAAACCCCTGGCACTCGCGTGCCTCGCGCTGGGTGCCGCCCAGGCCCAAGCCGACACAGTCGACTTCCTTGGCTTTGCCAATGGCTCGAAGACGGTGAACTACACGCTGACCGCGCCGAACGTCGCGAAAAGCAGCAGCACCAGCGCGGGCGGCTTCACCACCGTGCTGAACGGCGGCCCGTCCTTCACCACCTACTGTGTCGACCTCTACGAAACCATCAGCTTCGCCGACCCGGCCTACACCAACTACAACCAGGTCGACGGCTCGGTGCATTTCACCGGTCTGCACGCTGCGGCCGATGCCGACATCGGCAAGCTCTATTCCGCCGGTCACGTGGTGAACGACGCCAAGACGCAGGCCGCCTTCCAGATCGCCATCTGGGAAATCGCCTTCGAGACCACCGGCAGCTACAACCTGAGCACCGGGTCGGCAAAGTTCTCCGGTGGCACGGCAGCCAGCTCGGGCGCATTGGCACTGGCCAGTGGCTGGCTCAGCACACTCAGCTATGTGAACAACAGCAAAGACGTCGAAGTGCTGGAAAGTCTGGCGACTCGGCAGATCCGCGGCCACCAGGACGTGGTGTTTGCCCAGGCCGTTCCCGAGCCTTCGACCTACGCACTGATGGCCGCCGGCTTGATGAGCATCGGCTTCGTGGCACGCCGTCGCTCGCAAAAGCAAGGTTGATCCAGCGGCGCGGCGCAAGACAAGGGCGGCCTCGGCCGCCCTTTTTCATGGCCCGCCCGTCCGGCAGGCCAGTCGCTTCAGGGCGAATCGGTGGGATCCGCCAGCAGCGGCAATTTCTCGTACAGCGTGGCGCGTGAAATGCCCAGCAGGCGCGATGCCGCGAGCTTGTTGCCGCCGGTGAAGGCCAGCGCCGCGCGGATCGACTGCGCCTCCAGTTCGGCGATCGCCTGCGGCAACGGCTTGATCTGCGCCGGATCGCGCGCCGCATGCGGAGTCGAGAGGCCCAAGCCGGCGGGAGCCGCCGATTCGGCAGGCATGCTGACTGCTCCGGGCAGCGCCGCCCGGTCACCCACCACGGCCTTGAAGTGCCCCGCCGTCAGCAGCAGGTCATCGGTCATCAGCGTGGTTTGTTCCAGCACATTTCGCAGCTCGCGGATGTTGCCCGGCCAGGGCTGCTGCGCCAGCAGCAACAACGCATCGGCGCTCAGGCTCTTGTGCGGCAGGCCGCTGCGCCGTGCGATGTCTTCGGCCAGCGTCTCGACCAGGGCTTCGAGATCGACGATGCGCTCGCGCAATGCCGGCAGGCGAATCGGCAGCACGTTGAGCCGGTAGTACAGATCGGCGCGAAAGCTGCCCGCGGCCACCATCGCCGGCAGGTCGCGGCTGGTGGCCGCGATGATGCGCACGTCGATGCGGTGAACCTGGTTGCTGCCCAGCGGCTCGACCTCCTGCTCTTGCAAGACACGCAGCAACTTGCTCTGCAACGCCAGCGGCATGTCGCCGATCTCGTCGAGCAGCAGGGTGCCGCCATCGGCCAGCTTGAACTTTCCGTCGCGGCCCTTGCGGTCGGCACCGGTGTAGGCACCGGGTGCCACGCCGAAGAACTCGGCTTCCAGCAGGGTTTCGGGCACCGCCGCGATGTTGACCCCGACGAAAGGTTTGGCCGCGCGCGCGCTGGCCGAATGGATCGCATGCGCCAGCAGTTCCTTGCCGGTGCCGGTTTCACCCAGCAGCAGCACCGTGCTGTCGGTCTGCGCCACGCGGCGCGCCTGGCGCTTGACTTCGAGCGCTGGCGGGCTGGCACCGATGAAGCTGGCCACGGTGTACTTCGGCCGGCGTTGCGCGGCCAGTTGCTGACGCGCATCGCTCAGCTCTTTTTGCAGGCGGCTGAACTTGACGATCAGCGGCTGCATCGTGGCCTCGGACTGGTCGAGCAGCACCAGCCCCAGCACGCCGATCACCTCGCCGCGTTCGTCACGCAGCGGCAGGCGGCTGACGAGAAAGGTGCCGGCCTGGTTCGTCAGCAAGTCGACCAGGATCGGCTCTCCGCTGTCGATCACCTGCGGGATCAGCGTGTTGGGCACCACTTCTTCGACCAGGCGGCCGACGAAGTCCGACTCGGCATGGCCCAAGCCGGGCAGGAAACGCTTGTAGCCTTCGCTGATCCAGACGATGCGGTGGCTGCGGTCGACCACCAGCATCCCCATCGCGGTGCTGGCAAAGGTGTCGAACATGCTGCGCGCCGCCATCTTGAGCACGCCGTCTGCGTCGGCCGGCAACGCGAAGCCGATGCCGCGGCCCATCGCATCTGCGGGGATGCGCTGCGGGGCGCTCGCATCTGTCATCGCAGTCTCCAGGGCGTGGGGTCGGCTTCGACTTTACCCGCGGCAGCAGGGACCCCAACAACGCTGCCGGCACGCCGGGATCACAACCGCACGAACACGACTATTGTAATTATGAATTATTGGTTATAGACTGAATGTTCAAGCCCGTCGCCGACGGCGCGAACCGAAGCCCCGCCGCCATGGTCGACCCGACACCACTGCGCCCCGCATCGCTCCACGAGGAAGTGGCCACGCGCCTGCGCAGCATGGTGTTCGAGCGCACGCTGGCACCCGGCCAGTGGGTGGATGAGCTGGCGCTGGCGCGCGACTGGCAGATCAGCCGCACGCCGCTGCGCGAAGCGCTGAAGGTGCTGGCCGCCGAGGGTCTGGTGACCCTGGTGCCGCGCCAGGGCTGCCGCGTCACCGAAGTGTCGGAAGACGATGCGGACCAGTTGTTTCCGGTGATGGCGCTGCTCGAAGGTCGTTGCGCTTTCGAGGCCGTGCTGAAGGCGACGCCGGCCGATGTGAAGGCCTTGCGGCGTCTGCACGACAGCCTTGAAAAGCACGTGGCGGCCAACAACATCGACGGCTACTACCGCGCCAACCACGAGTTCCACACGAAGGTTCAGGCACTGGCCGACAACCGCTGGCTCGACCGCGCCACCAACGACCTGCGCACCTTCCTGCGCCTGCTGCGTGGCCGGCAGCTGAACTGGCCGGGCCGCATGCAGGAGTCGATCGAGGAACACCGGGGGCTGATGGATGCTGTCGATCGACATGACGCCGCGCTGGCCGGCCGGCTCATGCACGACCACCTGCTGGCCCAGCTGGCGGCGCTGAACGCGATGCGGTCCCACGAAAAATCGCAGCGAGGCCAGCATGCTTGACGGCCTGCAGCATGCTTGACGGCCTTCGCAATGCGGCGCGCAAGGTGGGCGACGAGCGTGCGCTGCGCAGCCTGATGTCCGACTGCAAACGGCTGCTCAGCGAGCGCGGCGAAGCCAACAGCGTGGCCATCGCCCGCAGTCTGGTCGAGCGCTTCAGCGCGCTGCCCGATCCGCAGCAAGCCGGCTTCTTCGAGCACCTGTCGCGCGATTTCAGCCCCGACCCGCAAGCCGTTCTGCACAGCGCGCTGGCCTACGCCCGCGAGCCGAGCGCGAGCAACCTGATCCGCCTGACGCGGCTGGCCGAGCCGCCTCGCCAGGAGCTGCTGCGGCGCATCAACCGAACGCCGGGCGGCACCTCCAGCATCGTGGCGATGCGCCGCGCCTTGCTGGCACGCGTGGCCAAACAGCCCGAACTCGAAGCGCTGGAGAACGACTTTTTGCACCTGCTGTCGAGTTGGTTCAACCCCGGCTTCCTGCAACTGCGGCGGGTCGACTGGAATGCGCCGGCGCAGTTGCTGGAGCAGCTGATCCGCCATGAAGCGGTGCACGCCATCGACGGCTGGGACGACCTGCGCCGCCGCCTGCAGCCCGACCGCCGCTGCTTCGCCTTCTTTCATCCGCAGCTGCCCGATGAGCCGCTGATCTTCGTCGAGGTGGCCTTGCTGCACGACATGCCGGCCGCCATCGCGCCGCTGATCGACAAGGCCTCGAAGCCGCAGGACGCAAGCCAGTTCAAGGTGGCCGCGTTCTACTCGATCAGCAACTGTCAGCCGGGGCTGAAGGGCGTGTCGCTGGGCAACTTTCTGATCAAGCGGGTGGCCGAGGAATTAAAGCGGGAGCTGCCGCAACTCAAGAGCTTCTGCACGCTGTCGCCGATCCCGGGCTTTGCGCGCTGGCTGCGCGCGGGTGCGCTGGTCGAGTGCTTGCCGAAGGCGCGCGCCGAGCGCCTGGTCGAGGCCCGGCAAACCCTGCTCGACGCTTGCAAAGGCGACCTGGACCACCTGGCGACGGCCAGCGCACTGCGCGCCTTGCCCGACGAGGCATCGCAGGCGCTGACCCGGCTGTGCGCCAGCTACCTCGGCTTTCACTCACCCACCGCCGGGGGCGACCCGGTGGCGCGCTTTCACCTCGACAACGGGGCTCGGCTGGAGCGGCTGAACCCGCTGGGCGACCTGTCGGCGAAGGGCGTCAAACAGTCTTTCGGCTTGATGGTCAACTACCTGTACGACCTGCAAAAGGTCGAAGCCCACCATGAGAAATTCAGCCACGGCGAAGTGGCGTATTCACGGGCGTTGGCAGCGTGGCTTTGACCGCGCACACGCTTTGCCGGCGCGCACGCCAAGCGACAAAGTACTCACAACCACAGACGGAGACAACATGACGACAAGCGACAACACGCGCGGTGTGACCCGCCGCAGCCTGCTGCAAAGTGCGGCGGGCGCTGCGGCCCTTGGCGTTCCGCTGGTGCGCGCACAAAGCGGCTGGCCCAACCGGCCGGTCACCTTCGTGGTGCCGTTCCCTGCCGGCGGCGGCACCGACGCCTTCGCGCGGCCGCTGTCCGCGGTGCTGACGAAGAACCTCGGCAAGCAGATCGTGATCGACAACCGCGGCGGTGCCGGCGGCACGGTGGGGGCGGGCCTCGCTGCCAAAGCCGCCCCCGACGGCTACACCTTCTTCATGGGTGCCGTGCACCACGCCATCGCGCCCTCGATGTACCCCAAGCTCGACT
>JANNEI010000560.1:0-4459 GCA_031378565.1 Burkholderiales bacterium | reverse complement strand
GGCCAGCGCATGCAAAAGCTGCTCGACATGATGGAAGACCTTGACGACGTGCAGGACGTGTTCCACAACGCCGAGATCGCCGAATGAAGGTGCTGGTGATCGGCTCGGGCGGGCGCGAGCACGCCATCGCCTGGAAGCTGCTGGCCTCGCCCAAGGTGCAGACGGTGTTCGTGGCCCCCGGCAACGGCGGCACCGCGGCCGACAGCCGGCTGCACAACGTGCCTATCACCGATTTCGCCGCGCTGGCAGACTTCGTGAAGACCGAGCGCATCGCGCTCACCGTGGTCGGCCCCGAAGGCCCGTTGGCCGCGGGCGTGGTGGACCTGTTTCGCGAGCGCGGCCTGCGCGTGTTCGGGCCCACCCGGGCGGCGGCGCAACTGGAAAGCTCGAAGGCGTTTGCGAAGGCCTTTATGCAGCGGCACGGCATTCCCACCGCGGCGTATGAAACCTTCACCGACGCCGCCGCTGCGCACGCTTACGTTGACCGCCAGGGCGCGCCCATCGTCATCAAGGCCGATGGGCTGGCGGCGGGCAAGGGCGTGGTGGTGGCCGCCACGCTGGCGCAAGCGCATGAAGCCGTCGACTGGATGTTGAACGACAACGCGGCCGACAACCGGCTCGGCGTGCAGCACAACGCCGGTGGCGCGCGGGTGGTGATCGAAGACTTTCTGGAAGGTGAGGAAGCCAGCTTCATCGTGATGTGCGACGGCAAGAACGTGGTGTCGCTCGCCACCAGCCAGGACCACAAGCGCCTGCTCGACGACGACGCCGGCCCCAACACCGGCGGCATGGGCGCGTATTCGCCGGCCCCTGTGGTGACGCCGAACGTGCATGCGCGGGTGATGCAGGAAATCATCCACCCGACCATTACCGGCATGGCAAAAGACGGCATCGTCTTCACCGGCTTTTTGTACGCCGGATTGATGATCGACGCGCACGGCCAGCCGCGCACGGTCGAGTTCAACTGCCGCATGGGCGACCCCGAAACGCAGCCGATCCTGATGCGGCTGAAGACCGACCTGTTCGATGTGTTGATGCACGCCACCGACGGAACGCTGGACCAGGTGAACCTGCAGTGGGACCGCCGCGTCGCGCTGGGCGTGGTGATGGCCGCGCACGGCTACCCGCTCGACCCGCGCAAGGGCGATCTCGTCAGCGGGCTGCCGGCGGAAGCCGCCGATGCGATGGTGTTCCACGCCGGCACCGCAGCGCAGGCCAAACAGGCGGTGACCTCGGGCGGGCGTGTGCTGTGCGTGACCGCGCTGGGCGACTCGACCAAGATGGCGCAGCAGCGGGCGTACGAGGTGCTGCAAGGCATCCACTTCGACGGCATGCAGTTCAGGCGCGACATCGGCCACCGGGCGATCAAGCGGTGAGCATGGACATCCCGTCGGTTCGAGACTATCTGCTGGGCCTGCAGGACCGCATCATCGGTGCCCTGGAAGTGGAGGGCGGCGAGCCGTTCATTGCCGATGCCTGGACGCGCGAGCCCGGTGGCCGGCTGGAAGGCGACGGCTGCTCGCGGCTGATCGAAGGCGGCGCGCTGCTGGAGCGCGGCGGCTGCAACTTTTCGCACGTCAGGGGCAAGGTGCTGCCGCCCTCGGCCACGCAGCACCGGCCCGAGCTGGCGGGCGCGCCGTTCGAGGCGATGGGCGTGTCGCTGGTGATGCACCCGCGCAATCCGTTCGTGCCGACGGTACACATGAACGTGCGCATGTTCGCCGCCTTGCCCGAGGGCCGCGAGCCGGTGGTGTGGTTCGGCGGCGGCATGGACCTGACGCCCTACTACGGTTTCGAGGAAGACGCGCGACATTTCCACCGCGTCAACCGCGACGCGCTGGCCGCTTTCGGTGACGACAAGTACCCGCGCTTCAAGCAGTGGTGCGACGAGTACTTCTTCCTCAAGCACCGCAACGAGCCGCGCGGCGTCGGCGGTGTCTTCTTCGACGACTTTTCGGAGCTGGGCTTCGACGGCAGCTTCGCAATGATGCGCAGCGTGGGCGACGCCTTGATCGACGCCTACCTGCCCATCGTGCAGCGCCGCAAGGGCATCGTCTTTGGTGAAGTCGAGCGTGATTTTCAGGCGTATCGGCGCGGGCGCTATGTCGAGTTCAATTTGGTGTTCGACCGTGGCACCTTGTTCGGCCTGCAGTCGGGCGGGCGCACCGAAAGCATTCTGATGTCGATGCCGCCCATCGTGAAGTGGCGCTACAACTGGCAGCCTGCGGCCGGCACGCCGGAGGCGCGCCTGTATAGCGACTTTCTGCGGCCCCGCGATTGGGTCAACTGGACCCACGGGGCATCGGTTTGAGCCCGCCACTGAGCCATCAACGGATCGGCTTGTTCGGTGGCAGCTTCGACCCGGTGCACAGCGCGCACGTGGCGCTGGCGCAGGTGGCGCTGACCCAGCTTCGGCTGGACAGCGTGCGCTGGATTCCGGCCGGCCAACCGTGGCAGAAGACGCGCGAAATGACGGCACCGGAACACCGCGCGGCGATGGTGCAACTGGCGATTGCCGATGAACCGCGCTTCGCGCTCGAACGCTGCGAGCTGGAACGCGCCGGCCCCAGCTACACGCTGGACACCGTGCTGGAGATGCAGGCCGCCGAGCCCGCTGCGCAGTGGTTCCTGATCATCGGACAAGACCAGTACGCCGCGCTGCACACCTGGAACCACTGGCAGGATCTGCTGCGGCGCGTGACGCTGGCGGTGGCGAACCGGCCCGGCGCGCCACTGCTGGCCAACGCCGAGGTGCAGGCTGCGGGACATCAGCCAGTGGCCTTGCCGATGATGGACATATCCAGCACCGAGGTTCGGCAACGTGTGGCTCGCGGGCAGGCCATCGACGGTCTGGTGCCTGCTTCGGTTGCACGTTATATTGACCAACACCACCTCTATCGAGGGAACCGTTAGAACCACGCGGGAGCTGAATGGACATTCGTAAACTGCAACGCTGCATCGTCGATGGGCTGGAAGACGTCAAGGGCCAGAACATCGTGGTCTTCGACACCGAGCACCTGTCCGCCCTCTTCGAGCGCGTGATCATCGCCTCAGGCACCAGCAACCGGCAGACCAAGGCCCTCGCGGCCAGCGTGCGCGACGCGGTGAAGACGCAGGGCTTCGGCTCCTCGCGCACCGAAGGCGAAGCCAACGGCGAATGGATCATCGTGGACTGCGGCGCGGCAGTGGTGCACCTGATGCAGCCTTCCATCCGCGAGTACTACCGCCTCGAAGAAATCTGGGGCGACAAGCCGGTCAAGATGAAGATCGACAGCGCACCGGTGCGGTTGGTCAAGGCATCGCCTGCACAGACGCCGGTGGCGAAGAAGGCGGCTGCGAAAAAGGTGGTCGCAAAGAAAGCTCCAGCGGCCAAGGTCGCGGTGGCGAAACCGGTGCCGGCCAAGAAGGCAGTGGTCAGCAAAACGGCAGCCAAGCGACCGGCCGCCAAGCGGGCTGCGCCGGTGAAGACAGGCATCACCCGCACCGTCGGCGTGAAGACGCCTGCGGCGAAAAAGCCCACTGCCAAGACGCCGGTGATGGTGGTGGCGCAGACCAAGAAAGTCGCCGCCAAGCAGGCCGCCGCCAAGAAGGTGCCGGCCCGCAAGAAGAGCGCCACCAAGAAGGTCAGCGCCCGCGCGTGAAGCTGCTGCTGGTGGCGGTGGGGCAGCGCCAGCCGGCTTGGGCCGAAGCCGCCTTCGACGACTTCGCCAAGCGCTTTCCGCCCGAAATGCGGCTGGAGCTGAAAGCGGTCAAAGCAGAACCGCGCGCCTCGAAAACACCCGATCAACTGATGGCCGCCGAGGCCGCGCGACTGAACGCCGCGCTGCCCAAGGGCGTGCGACGTGTGGTGCTCGACGAGCGCGGCACGCGTCTGACCACGCTGCAATTGGCCGAACGCATGAAGGCGTGGCTGGGCGATGGCCGCGACGTGGCCCTGCTGGTGGGCGGCCCGGACGGGCTGGACGCGTCGTTGAAAGCCAGCGCCGACGAGACGCTGCGGCTGTCCGACCTGACCCTGCCGCACGCCTTCGTGCGCGTGTGGCTGGCCGAGGCGCTGTACCGCGCCTGGACGGTGCTGGTGAATCATCCGTATCACCGCGAATGAGCGCGGTGTCCAAGCCCCCGCAAGTGACATGCCTCCTTCCCCCTTGACGGGGGAAGGCTGGGATGGAGGTGAGAGGGTGGCAGCGCGACGACTTGTTTTCAGAAATTCACATCCACCAATGCACGACTTCATCTACCTCGCCTCGCAAAGCCCGCGCCGCCGCCAGTTGCTCGAACAACTCGGCGTTCGCCACCAGCTGCTGCTGCCGTCTGCGGAAGAAGACGCCGAAGCCCTCGAAGCCACCGTCGCCGGTGAACTGCCCCTGCACTACGTCGAGCGCGTGACCCGCGCCAAGCTGCGCGCCGCGCGTGTGCGCCTGCAGGCGCGCGGCCTGCCCGCAGCGCCCATCCTGTG
>JANNEI010000552.1:0-1684 GCA_031378565.1 Burkholderiales bacterium | reverse complement strand
GTCGAACGGCGGAATCAGCAGCGCGCCGGTCTCGGACGCCACCCGCGCGGCGATCACCGAACGGTCTTCGGTGTAGCGGTCGTAGGTGATCACCTGTGCGCCGTAGCCGCGCGTGGCGGCCATCTTCGGCGGCGGCGCGTCGAGCGGCATCACGATGGTCGCGCGGCAGCCGTGCAACTGCGCCGCCAGCGCCACCGCCTGCGCGTGGTTGCCGCTGGAGAAAGCCACCACGCCGCGCGCACGCTCGGCGTCGCTGAGCGAGTTCACCGCGTTGTAGCCGCCGCGAAACTTGAACGCGCCCATGCGCTGCAGGTGCTCGGCCTTCATGAACACCTGCATGCCCAGCAGCGTGTCGAGCGTGGTCGAGGTGAGCACGGGCGTGCGGTGGGCGACGCCTTTGATGCGGGTGGCCGCAGCCTGGATGTCGGTGAATTGCAGCATGCGGACTCGCGTTGGGTTCGCGAATCGATCGGTTCGCGTGAGCGTAGCGTACCGAAGAATTACGCGGATTCGCGTGCCGTTGGCGGCCAGGCCGTCGCTGCGCAGTTCAGGCAGCCAGCAGTTGCGGCGGGCCGGCGGCGAGCAGGCCCTTGAGTTCGTCCCCGGAAAGAACTTCACGCTCCAGCAGCCGCTGCGCCAGTGCGTCGAGCTGCCCGCGGTGGGTTCGCAACAGTTGCTGGCAGGTGGCCTGACTCGCTTCGAGCAGTGCGCGCGCTTCCTTCAGCACGGCACCCTGGATGTCTGGCCCCAGCAGTTCTTTCGGGACGCCCGCCACGCTCAACAGGCCGAACGCCTCCGAGAAGCCGAGCGAGCCGACCATGCGGATGGCCAGCTCGGTGGCGCGCTTCAGGTCGTCGGAGGCACCGCTGGAGACGCTGTCGAACACGAGCAGCTCGGTCTCGCGCCCCGCCAGCAGCATCGCCAGCCGGCTGCTCAGCTCGGCCTGCTTGTAAAGCGGGTCTTCCGTTTCGCGGGTGATGTAGGTCACGCCCAGGGCCTGACCGCGCGGCTCGATCGTCACGCGCTCGACCAGGCCGGCCTTCAACCAATGGCCGACCAGGGCGTGGCCCGACTCGTGATAGGCCAGCCGGGTGCGCGTGTCCTGCGTCAACAAGTCCTTGACGGACGAGACTTCACCGCCCAGTTGGTGGGTCTCGACGGCGCGCAGAAAGTCATCGGCGCGAACCTGTTGTGCGTGGGCCTCGGCGGCGCTGGAAGCGGCCTTGTTCACCGTGTTCGCGATGTCGGCCGGCGACATGCCCGCCGTCATGCGTGCCAGCGCGGCCGTGTCGGCGGTGCCGTCGTGGGCCAGCTTGCCGATGTACAGGTCGAACAGCCTTTGCCGCTCGGGCAAGGTCGGCAACCCCAGCCGCACCAGCATGTCGAAGCGGCCGGCGCGTCGCATGGCTTCGTCGATGTGGTCTTCATGGTTGGTGGCGGCCACCACGACCACGTTGTCCAGCGGCTCGAAGCCGTCCATCTCGACCAGCACGCGGTTGATGATTCGGTTCAGCTCCGACTCGGCACCGCCGCCTTCGCCACTGCGCGTGCGCTTGCCGATGCCGTCGATCTCGTCGATGAACAGCACGCACGGCGCGCTCTTGCGTGCGAGCTTGAACAGCTCCTTGACCTTGCTCACGCCGGCACCGTAGAACATGGCGGTGAAGTAAGAGCCGTCGACCGA
>JANNEI010000551.1:0-3813 GCA_031378565.1 Burkholderiales bacterium | reverse complement strand
CCTCAGTGACGACGAAGGCGACTTCTGGGTCGCACAGGCACCGAACGCCCACCTGCTTCTCGACGCGCCGGCGTTCTCGGCCGTCATCGTGGCCAGCAACGGCGACATGGCGCGCATGAACACGCTGCACCCGCTTGCGTTCTCGAAGTTCAAGCGGTGGATGGCGCAGCAGCCTGATCGCGAACCGGCCAAGCGCGGTCGCGACGCGTTGCAGGCGCGGCTCATCGAAGAAGCGGTTCAACAATATCTGCCGCAGTGGGCCGTCCGCAAGATTGCGCCGACGATCCAGGACTGACTTGTCGCCAACCTCCACTCAGCGCGGCACGGTCACCGTCGGCACGAGCCCCAGTTTGTTGGCGCGCCGAGCAAACTTGCGCTCATCTAAGTTCGCCATCGGGTTGCAGGTTCGGTAGGTGGCGTGATGCAGTGCATCGGCGAAGTCGAGCCCGCTGCGGTGGCTGGCCAGTGCGGCCTCGACCGACAAGCGGTCTTCCACCGTGACGTTCGGGGGGCAGCGCCCGGCCGGACACCTTGACCATGCCGAAGCCGCTTTTCGGCAACGCCCGCTCAAGGCTGGCCGGCCGCAGCACCGCGTGGTCGCCTTCGACCACGAACGCCACTCGGGACCCTCGCTTCAAGCCCAACTGCTGCCGCACCGACTTCAGGATGGTGACCTGCCCCTTGGTGGTGATGGTTGGTGATTTCCACGGCGTTCCCCAGAAAAGTATCTCCCGGTAAGGATTCCATCCAGCAAGTCGGGTGATGCTGCTGGCGTTCGCCGCAGCCCGCGTGGCATCGACACGCTCAGCTCGAGCGGGCTTTCTTGGCACGAGGGGATCCGCGCAGCGAATTCGCGATGCACCACTGCGCAGCCCAGTACGTCACCAGAATCCACAGCGACGACAGCGGCAGCGGCGCGGCGAACTTGTTGAACGCGAGCAGGCTGTCTGATGCCATGAACAGCACGCCGCCCAGCGCCGCGCTGCGCGCCAGTGGTTCGTCAGGCCTGCCAGCGCTGGCGCGCCACCACGCCGCCGCCTGTGCCGCCATGCCGGCCAGGCACAGCACGTAAGCCAGCACCGGCACGCGCAGTGCCCCGGGGATGCCGGGCCACAACTGCCACAGGATCGCGGCCGCGAGCGCCGCGTAGACCACGAACGCGGCCGGCCGCGCCGCGAAGCGCAGTGGCACGCAGAAGGCCGCGATGTAGGCAATGTGCGCGAGCAGGAACGAGACCAGCCCCGGCAGAAAACCTTGCACCGGCCAGAGCAGGAACACGTCGCCCAGCAGCGACAGCAACAGGCCAATGCGGATCAGCCAGCGCTGGCGCGGCGCATCGGCCCCGCGCGGCCAGGCATGCACGATCACCAGCACCGTGGTCAGGGGTTTGAAGACGAACGCCAGCCACGTTGGAAGCGCGCCGCTGAAGGCGGCGATGGCGATGGCTGCGCTGATGAGGGTGAGGCAGGGGAGGAGGGCAGGCATCGGGACGTGGCGGTCGACGTGGGGGATGCAGTGTGCGCGTCGGTTGCTGCGGCACCATCGCGGCAAGCTGGTGGTACCGCTCAAAGGAGCCACGCCGGAGGCTGCAGCAGCTCGCGTGCCCTCACTTGCAGTGCGCATCCGGGCTTGCAGGCCCGGACCGCTCTGCGGGCTCGCCGCATGCGGCTCGAAAGCCCCGCTTCGCCCCCTCCCTCTCCCGAGGGAGAGGGGGAATACAAGACGCTCGCGCTCAGGCGGCGCTCACCAAGGCAACGCCCCACCATGCTGGTCGAAGAACCCGCCGCTCGCCTCGGCCCCCAACCCGTCCACCACCGCCAGCAAGCGACTCGCACATTCGGCCGGCGTCTGCACCGCCAACCCGGCCTTGCCGAACGGTGCCGACAACGGTGTGGCCACGGTGCCGGGGTGCAGGGCCACGCAAATCGCGTCGGGGCTGCGGCGCTGCAATTCGATGGAGGCGGTGCGCACGATCTGGTTCAACGCGGCCTTGGACGTTCTGTAGCTGTGCCAGCCGCCGAGCCGGTTGTCGCCGATGCTGCCGACCTTGGCCGACAGCACCGCGAACACGCTCTTGCCCTGCGGCGCAAGCAACGGCAGCAGGTGCTTCATCAACAGCGCTGGCCCGATCACGTTGACGGCGAAAGCCTTCGCCATGTGATTGGGGTCCAGTTGCTTCAACGCCTTCTCGGGCTGAAAGCCGCCGCCGTGCAGGAAGCCGGTGGCCACCATCACCAGCCGCAGCGGCAAGCCCAGCGCGGCCACGTGGGCGGCTGCTGCCTGGATGCCGGCTTCGTCGAGCAGGTCCAGCGGCGGGGTGCTGGTTCGGCTCAGCGCCAGCGTTTGCGTGAAACGCGTGTCGGCGTTCAGTTGGGCGAACAACGCCTGCCCTATGCCGCCGCTGGTACCCACCACGACAGCCAGGCCGCCGGGCGGAATTCGCCGCACAGACGCTGCGGCATTCAGCGCCACAGCGGCCTCGGGCACCGGCGACCGATCAGGCTGCCTTCTTGGCCCAGGCGCTGCACCAGCCGGCGGCGGCCACCTGCTTGCCGGCAAACAGCGCGCAAGGGCCGGCCGCTTCCTTCGGCTTGCCCGTGTAGAGCGCGCAGCCCGCGCAGTTCTGTGTGGCGGCGTGCTTAGGGAACTTCTTTTCGTCCACCTTGGTGGTGTCGGCCTTGTAGCCCAGCGCAGCGGCTTGCGGGTCGGCTTCGGCAACCATCGGCGCGGCCTGCGCCATTGCATTCGCAGCAGCCAACGTGGTGGCACCGGCAGCGACTTGCAGCATGAAAACGCGGCGTGTGGAGGAGGTCATGTCTGGATCCTTGGGGTTGGGTGGAATCGTGTTAACGCGCGACAGCTTGCCACGGAATTACCTGCCGGTCATTTTTTGCACTGTTGGGTAACTGAATTGCTCGGGATTGCGCTGGCCGGCCACGTCACTTGGGCGCTGTCGCGTCGGCTTGCGCCTGCTCGGCGCGCCGGGCGGCCGCAGCGCGCAGAGCCTTCAGCTTTTCGCGCGGGTCTTCCTTGACGGCGTTTTCACTCAGTTTCATTTCGCCGATGAAGCGGCTGGGCACGCCCTGAACCGTGTCGCGCCCACGCTTGCGACGGCGCAGCATGTTCACCGTCAGCGTGTTTCGGGCCCGCGTGATGCCCACATACATCAGGCGGCGTTCTTCCTCCAGACGCTCGGGCGTCATCTGGTCGTCTTCGCTGCGGAACGGCAGCAGGCCTTCGTTGACGCCGGACAGCACCACGTGCGGCCACTCCAGTCCCTTGGCCGCGTGCAGCGTGCTCAGCGTGACCACGTTCTGCTCGTCGCCACGCTCGGCCAGGCTGATGATGACCGAGATCGTCTGCGCCACGTCGAGCACGCTCTTGCGTTCGGTCTCCAAGCTCGCGCCACCATCGTTTTCGATCTCGCCGCCGCAGCGCCTGGCGATCCAGTCGACGAAGTCGAGCACGTTGGACCAGCGCGCCGCAGCCAGCTTTTCGCTGTCCTCGCCGTCGTACAAATGCTTTTCGTAGCCCAGGTCTTTCAGCCAGCCGAGCAGCAGCACTTTCGCGTCTTCGGCACCGGTGGTGTGGCGGGCGCGGTACTCCAGGTCGTTGACGAAGCGGCCGAACTCGTGCAGCCCACCGATGGCGCGCGCGCTGATGGCGGTGCCCAGGCTCTGCGCGAACAGCGCCTCGAACAGGCTGCTCTTCCAGCGCAACGCGAACTCACCGAGTTGCGTCAGCGTCTGCGTGCCGATGCCGCGCTTGGGGGTGGTGACGGCGCTTAAAAACGCCGGGTCGTCGTCAGCGTTC
>JANNEI010000541.1:0-2781 GCA_031378565.1 Burkholderiales bacterium | reverse complement strand
GCTGGTGGCGGTGTCCAAGCACCTCGCGAAGCTGGCGAAGCTGGGGGTGCGCATCCGCATCGTGGGCGACCGCTCCCAGGTGTCGGACAAGGTTCGTGCCGCCTGGTGCGAGGCCGAGTCCAGCACCCGCCACAACACGCGGATCACCTTGTCGGTGGCCTTCAACTATGGTGGCCGGTGGGATGTGATCCAGGCCTGCCAGCAAGCGGTGCGCGACGGCTTGAGCGCCGACCAGATCGACGAAGCAACGCTGGCCGGCTACATGGCGATGAGCTACGCACCCGACCCCGACCTGTTCATTCGCACCGGCGGTGAAACACGCATCAGCAACTTCCTGCTGTGGCAGGCGGCGTACTCCGAACTGGTGTTCACCGATTGCCTGTGGCCCGAGTTCGGTGAGATCGAACTGGACGCGGCGCTGGCCGAATTTGCGCGCCGCGACCGGCGCTTCGGTGGCCTCAAGGCCGCCGCCGACGACGTTTCGCACGACGCCTGACCATGCTGGGACAGCGCGTCTTCACGGCGGTGGTTCTGCTGGCCCTGTTGCTGCCGGCCTTGTTCGCCGCCGTGGCCTGGCCGTTCGCCTTGCTCACCCTGGTGATGATTGCCGCCGCCGGTTGGGAGTGGGGTCGGCTGAACGATGCGGGCACTGCCCTTTCGCTGGTATTCGGCGCGCTGCTCGCAGCCGCATGCGCTGCCGCCCTGATGGCCGGCTGGACACTGCAAGCGCCGTCCGCGGTCTGGTGGGCAGCCACCTTGATCTGGGTTCTGGGGGGCGTGTGGGCGCTCAAGGCCGGGCCTCGCGGCTGGCCACTGCTGCCGCGTGCGGCCCGCTGGGCGCTGGGCTTGCTGGCCTTGTGGACGGCGTGGCTGGCGCTGGCCAGTGCCAAGACCCTCGGCATCAATTTCATCCTGTCGGTGTTCTGCCTGGTTTGGGTGGCCGACATCGCAGCCTACTTCGGCGGGCGCGCCTTCGGCAAACGCAAGCTCGCTCCGGCGATCAGCCCCGGCAAGAGTTGGGAAGGCGTGTGGTTCGGCATGGCTGGTGCGCTGGGTTTGGGCTTGTTCTGGATGCTCGGCATCGACCACTGGGTGAAGGTTGATTCAGCCAGCCTGTACAGCCACGTTTGTTCAAGGCTTGGCTGGATCGGATTCGCACTGGTTGTGGCCTTCCTCGCGGCGATGAGCGTCGTCGGCGACCTGGTCGAGTCGCTGGTCAAACGCAGCGCCGGTGCCAAGGACAGCAGCGGTCTGTTGCCCGGTCACGGCGGTGTGCTCGACCGCATCGATGCCTTGTTGCCGGTGTTTCCGCTGGCCTTGGCCATGGCGTCGATCTGAGATGAGCAGCAGGCCGTCGCGTCGCCAGCGCATCTGCATCCTCGGCTCCACCGGGTCGGTCGGCACCAGCACGCTCGACGTGCTGTCGCGCCACCCGCAGCGCTTCGAAGTCTTCGCGCTGACGGCGCACAGCCGCAGTGACGATCTGCTGGCGCAGTGCCTGCGCTGGCAGCCGCGCTTTGCCGCGATGCCGTCAGCCGGGCAGGCCCGCCAGTTGCAAACGCGCCTGCGCGAGGCCGGCTCGCGCACCGAGGTGCTGGCCGGCCCGGAAGCGCTGTGCGAGCTGGCTGCGCACGCCGACGCCGACATGGTGATGGCTGCCATCGTTGGGGCTGCCGGCCTGCCGCCCTGTCTGGCCGCCGCGCGCACCGGCAAGCGTTTGCTGCTGGCCAACAAGGAAGCGCTGGTGGTCGGCGGCGCGCTGTTCATGCAGGCGGTGCGTGCGGGCGGTGCCACGCTGCTGCCGATCGACAGCGAACACTCGGCGATCTTCCAGTGCCTGCCCGAAGACCGCGCTGCCTGGGCCGCGCGCATCGACCACATCATCCTTACCGCGTCGGGCGGGCCGTTTCGCACCCGCGACCCCGCCACCTTGCACAGTGTGTCGCCCGACGAGGCCTGCGCGCACCCGAACTGGGTGATGGGCCGCAAGATTTCGGTCGACTCGGCCACCATGATGAACAAGGCGCTCGAGGTCATCGAAGCGCGCTGGCTGTTCGACCTGACGCCAGAGCAGATTCGCGTCGTCATCCACCCGCAAAGCATCATCCATTCGATGGTGGTTTGCCGCGATCATTCGGTGCTGGCGCAACTCGGTACGCCGGACATGCGGGTGCCGATTGCGTTCGGCCTGTCCTTCCCCGAACGCATCGAATCGGGTGCCGGCCAGCTCGACTTCAGCGCCTTGTCCGCACTCAGCTTTTCGCCTCCCGACCACGCGCTTTACCCGGGCCTGAAGCTGGCGTGGCAGACCCTGGCCGCGGCCCCCGGAAGCACCGCAGTGCTGAACGCCGCCAACGAGGTGGCGGTGGCCGGCTTCCTTGCCGGAACCCTCCGCTTCGACCAGATTCACAGCCTGAATGAACGAACGCTGGAGTCGGTGGCGGTGACACAGGGCGATGCCGAATCGATCGATGCACTGATCGAACTCGATGCGCGGGCACGTCGCCACGCGACTCAGCATGCTGGGCAGCTCGCGCCATGATTTCGACCGTGCTGGCCTTCATCGTCACGCTGGCGATCCTGATCGTGGTTCACGAATACGGACACTACCGCGTGGCCGTGGCCTGCGGCGTCAAGGTACTGCGCTTCTCGGTCGGTTTCGGTCGCGTCGTCTGGCGTCGGCAAGCCACGCCGGACAGCACCGAGTTCGTGGTGTCCGCGCTGCCGCTGGGCGGCTACGTGCGCATGCTCGATGAGCGCGAGGGCAGCGTGCCGGCCGCC
>JANNEI010000527.1:0-1681 GCA_031378565.1 Burkholderiales bacterium | reverse complement strand
GCCGCAATCAATTCGCGAATGCCCTTGTCCGCCAGCCCCAGCAGCAGGCCCATCTCGTCGCGCGTGAAGGCTGCGCCTTCGGCCGTGCCCTGCACTTCGACGAAGCCGCCGGCACCCGTCATCACCACGTTCATGTCGGTGTCGCAGGCGGAGTCTTCGGTGTATTCGAGGTCCAGCAAAGGCGTGCCCTGCACGATGCCGACCGACACCGCAGCCACCGCGCCCCGCAGCGGTGACGTGGCCAGCTTGCCTTGCGCGATCAACCAGCTGACTGCATCGAAGGCCGCCACGTACGCACCGGTGATGGCGGCGGTGCGGGTTCCGCCGTCGGCCTGCAGCACATCGCAGTCGAGCGAGATGGTGCGCTCGCCCAACGCCTTCAGATCGAACACGCAGCGCAGGGACCGCCCGATCAGGCGCTGGATCTCCTGCGTGCGGCCGCTTTGCTTGCCGCGTGCGGCCTCGCGGTCGCTGCGGGTGTGGGTGGCGCGCGGCAGCATGCCGTACTCGGCGGTCACCCAGCCTTCACCGCTGCCGCGCTTGTGCGGCGGCACCTTGTCTTCGACCGACGCGGTGCACAGCACCTGCGTGTCGCCGAAGGCCACCAGCACCGAGCCCTCGGCGTGGCGGGTGAAGTGGCGGGTGATGGCGACCGGACGCAATGCGTCAGCGGCACGGCCTTGCGTGCGTTGGAAACTCATCGATGACCTTTCAGGATTTTCTTTGCGACGAGCGTTTGATCGCTTCGTTGATTTCCTTGATCGAGCGCTCGATTTCGGCGTCGTCAAGTTCGTCGGGCGCGTCCTGCCCCATCACGCTGGCCTGGATGGTGGAAGCAAACACTTCGTCGCCGAGTGAATCGGTGGACACGCCGCCCGAGTTGACGCTGTCTTCGGCGCTTTCCCACTCCACCGCGAGCACCGACACGTTGTCGCTCTTGACGCCGCCATTGCGCAGGGCCTGTTCGACCAGTTCGGGCACCGCGTCCGAAATGGCGTGCTTGCCGAGCTGCTCGGCGATCACCGCATCGGTCACGGTGCCCCACAGCCCGTCGGAACACAGCAGCAGGCGGTCGCCGGCCTGCATCAGCAGCGGGCCGACGGTGTCGACCACCGGCTTGCCCGGGCTGCCCAGGCAGGTGAACAACACGTTGCGGTTGAACTTGTCGCCCATCGGAACGACATGGCTGAGCGTTTGCTGCAACTCCGAATACGAATGGTCGCGCGTGCGAGCCACCAGCTTTTCACCGCGCACCAGGTACAGCCGCGAGTCGCCGCAGTGCGCCCAGTAGGCGGCGTTGCCTTGCATCACGCAGGCGACGATGGTGGTGCGCGGCGTGTCGATCAGCGCCTTCTGGGTGGCATAGCGCAGCAACTGGTGGTGGCCCGCCATGATGGCCTCATGCAGAAACCGCTGCGGATCGGCCAGCGTCGGCTTGGCGTCGCGCTGGAACAGCGCCGCGAGCGTTTGCAGCGCCAGTTGCGAAGCGACCTCGCCCTCGGGGTGGCCGCCCATGCCGTCGGCCAGCGCGAACAGGCCGGAGTCCCGCGTGTAGCAATAGCCCATGCGGTCTTCGTTTTTTTCGCGGCCGCCCTTGCGGCTGACTTGATAGACAGTGAAGCGCATCGGAAGTCTTTTGAGACGGGCCCTCAGGCCTTGGCGGTCAGGTTCTCAAGCTGAA
>JANNEI010000427.1:0-3136 GCA_031378565.1 Burkholderiales bacterium | reverse complement strand
GGCGACCCGGTGATCCAGTTCGAGAACCGGTTGCTGTTGCAGGGCCGAGCCGTCATCTACGACCGGCTGACCCTGTCGGCCACGCTGTTCAAGGGCCTGACCGAAAAGCGGCTGCGCGAGCGCGCCGGCACCATCTACCAGCTCTACCAGGCCGAGTTCGGCATCACCGTGGTGCGTGCGCTCGAACGTGCCCGCGCCACCGCAGTAGACCGCAACATCGCGCGCGTGCTGGGACTGCCGGTGGGCTTGCCGGTGATCCAGGTGCGGCGCACGGCGCTGACCTTCGGGGACCGGCCGGTCGAGTACCGCACCTCGACCATCAACACCGCCCACCACGATTACGTGAACCAGTTGTCGCGGCCACGCATCGCCAGCGAATGAGCTCCAGCAGCGCACCGCCCGCAGTGAGCACCACAATAAGCACCCAAGAGACCCACCGATGATCAACCTGAGCAAGGCCTCCCAGGCCGCCGAGCAAGCCGCCTATGCCGCGGGAACGCACCTGCTGGCATCGCGTTCCCGGCTGGCCGAAATGGTGATCACCCACAAGCAGCCCGGCGACGTGGCCAGCGAGATCGACCGCGAGGCCGAGGCGCTGATCCGCGGCGTGGTGCTGAAGCACTTTCCGACCCACGGCTTCGTCGGTGAGGAGAGCAGCGACGCCCTCGGCGACAGCAAGCTGGGTGGTGGCAACCTGGCGGACGGCCGCCCGCTGTGGGTGGTGGACCCGCTGGACGGCACCGCCAACTACCTGCGCGGCTACCCGCAATACGCCGTCTCGATTGCGCTGGTGATTGAAGGCGAGCCGCACATCGGCGTCGTCTACGACCCGTGCCGCAACGAGTTTTTCGGGGCCATCCGCGGGCGCGGCGCGGTGCTCAACGGAGCGCTGATCCGCTGCGCCCCGCCCCGCCCGGCGATCGAGGCGATGGCCGCCACTGTCTTCCCCAAGCCCAGCAGTCCGCGCATGGCGACCTACATGGCGGAGTTGGGCCGCGTGCTGCGCGCCTTCGGCGGGGTGCGCCGCTCGGGCTCGATGGCGCTGGAGATGGCCTACCTGGCGGCCGGCCGCATCGACGCCTTCTGGGAACACGACATGGGCGTCTGGGACGCCGCGGCCGGCATCGTGCTGCTGCGTGAAAGCGGTGCCGCGGTCGAGGCGCGTGATGCGGCCCCGCTGCTGCAAAGCCGCTCGCTGCTGGCCAGCACGCCCAGCCTGCTGACGACGTTTTCGGAGCTGCTCGGGCCGCGAGAGGCACCGATCGTCACCCCCACACGTTAAGCTGCCTGACCATGGACAAACGAACCGACCTGACCGCGCGCAACTTCCCCAGCGCGCAAGAAGATGCCGAAAGCGCAGCGCCACCCTCGCGCTACACCGGACCCGAAAGCGCCTACCGCCTGGCCTTCACCGACACCGAATTTCTGCTGCGCGAAGAGATGCGCCCGGTGCGCATGCAGCTCGAACTGCTGAAGCCCGAGCTGGTGCAAAACGAGCAGGGCATCGAGTCGACCATCGTGATCTTCGGCAGCGCTCGCATCGTGCCGCCCGACGTGGCGCAGCGCCTGGTCGATGACGCCGGTTCGGCGGGCGACGAGACGGCGCTGGCGATTGCGCAGCGGCACCTCGCGATGTCGCACTACTACGACGAGGCGCGCCGTTTCGCCGCGCTTGTCACGCAAAAATCGAAGCACCTCGAAACACCGATCTACGTCGTCACCGGCGGCGGCCCCGGCATCATGGAAGCCGGCAACCGCGGTGCCTTCGACGTGGGCGGCAAGAGCATCGGCCTGAACATCGTGCTGCAGCACGAGCAGGCACCCAACCCTTACATCACGCCCGAGCTGTGCTTCCAGTTTCACTACTTCGGCCTGCGCAAGATGCACTTCCTGATGCGCTCGGTCGCGCTGGTTTGCTTCCCCGGCGGCTTCGGCACGCTGGACGAAATGTTCGAGGCGCTGACGCTGATTCAAACCGGCAAGTCGCGCCGCCGCCCGGTGCTGCTGTTCGGCCGCGCCTTCTGGACGAAGCTGATCAACTTCGACCTGCTGGTCGAGACGGGGATGATCAGCGCACTCGACCTGCAACTGTTCCGCTTCGTCGAAACCGCCGAAGAAGCCTGGGGCGTGCTCGAGGCCGAATACGGTTTCGACCTGCCCGACACCGAGACCGGCGAATTCGCGCTGGACATCTGAAGGACCCGAGGGACAGCCGCGATGAACCAGCACATCAGCATCATCGGCGCACCCACCGACATCGGTGCCGGCAGCCGCGGGTCCAGCATGGGCCCCGAGGCGCTGCGCGTGGCCAACATCGTGCCGGTGCTGCAAGGCCACGGCCTGGAGGTGCTGGACCGCGGCAACCTGAGCGGCCCGGCCAACCCGTGGCAGCCGCCGGTCGACGGCTACCGGCACCTGCATGAAGTGGTGGCCTGGAACCAGGCAGTGCACGACGCAGTGCACGCCGAGCTGGCGCTGGGCCGCCTGCCCATCCTGCTGGGCGGCGACCATTGCCTGGGCGTCGGTTCCATCAGCGCCGTGGCGCGCCACTGCCGCGAGAACAACAAGAAGCTGCGCGTGCTGTGGCTCGACGCGCACGCCGACTTCAACACCAACACGCTCACGCCCAGCGGCAACACGCACGGCATGCCGGTGGCGTGCCTGTGCGGCCACGGCCCCAAGGAACTGATCGAGATCGGCGGCGTGGTGCCCGCCATCAGCCCGAAGTGGGTGCGCCAGATCGGCATCCGCAGCGTCGACGAAGGCGAAAAGCGCTTCGTCCACGAGATGGACCTGGAAGTGTTCGACATGCGCTACATCGACGAGATGGGCATGCGCCACGCGATGGAACTGGCGCTGGCCACACTCGACGCCAACACCCACCTGCACGTCAGCTTCGATGTCGACTTTCTCGACGCCTCCATCGCCCCCGGCGTCGGCACCACCGTGAAGGGCGGGCCGACCTACCGCGAAGCGCAGCTGTGCATGGAAATGATCGCCGACACCGGCCGCCTCGCGTCACTCGACGTGATGGAACTGAACCCCGCGCTCGACGTGCGCAACGCGACGGCCGAGCTGGCGGTGGACCTGGTGGAGTCGCTGTTCGGGAAGAGCACGTTGATGCGGAAGTGAGCTG
>JANNEI010000422.1:0-2635 GCA_031378565.1 Burkholderiales bacterium | reverse complement strand
AGCTTGGTCAGGCCGTCCACCAGGTCGGCGGTGGGCGCACCGAAGCGCTCGATCAACTCGGCCTTGGTGATGCCGCAGTCTTCCATCGCGTCGTGCATCAGCGCGGCCATGATGGCCTGCGCGTCCAGCTTCCATTCGGCGCACAGTCCGGCCACCGCGATTGGGTGCGTGATGTAGGGCTCGCCGCTGGCACGGAACTGCCCCAGGTGCGCCTCGTCTGCAAAACGATAGGCGTCGCGCACGCGCTTGATGTCAGCCGCGTCGAGGTAGTCGAGCTTGTGGGTCAGCGCCGCAAACGACGCCGCCGCTGCATCGGTCGTGGGCTTGACGGCCACAAGCCGTTTGCCGGCGTGAATCGCAGGCTCGGGAACGGCGGCGGAAGGTCGGTTGCCCATCCCCCGAATTTATCCCGGATTGAATCCAGGGGTCACTCGATTGCCTTGCGAGAGCGCAAGCCGCGCGCCATGAAAAATGGCCCCGCAGGGCCATTGGTGTGTGTGGTGCGCTGCTGGCGAAGGGCTCAGAGCGGCACCTTGCGCAGCATCTCGATGCCGATTTCACCGGCGGCGATTTCGCGCAACGCGGTCACACCCGGCTTGTTCTTCGTTTCGATCTTCGGAGCGTGCCCCTGGCTCAGCATGCGAGCCCGGTACGTGGCCGCCAGAACCAACTGGAAGCGGTTCGGAATCTTGACAAGGCAATCTTCCACGGTGATGCGGGCCATAAGGTGCTCCAGAAGGGGTGTCTAGCTGAGGTCGAGGGCGCTGAACACAGCGGGCTTGCTTCGAAGCTGGGCCGTGTACTTGAGCCGCTGCGAGTGGACCACCGTTTTCAGGTCGAAGACCGCAGATTCGAACAGAGCGTTGATTATAACGAAGTCGAAATGGCGGGCCTGGGCCACCTCCTGGCGCGCATTGAAAAGGCGCTTCGCGATTACCTCGGGTCGGTCCTCGCCGCGCCGGTTCAATCGCTGCGACAACTCTTCCCAGCTCGGCGGCAGCACGAACACCAGCACCGCGTTCGGGAACAGCTGCTTGATCTGCAGCGCACCCTGCCAGTCGATCTCCAGCACCACGTCCTGTCCACCTGCAATCCGTTCCTCGATCGCCGCCCGCGACGTGCCGTACAGGTGGCCGTGCACTTCGGCCCACTCGAAGAAGTCGCCAGCCGCCACCTTGGCCTGGAATGCGGCCGGTGAGATGAAGTGGTATTCGCGCCCCTCCTGTTCCTGCCCGCGCGGCTCGCGCGTGGTGTGCGAGATCGAGACGACCAGATGCGAGTCGATCTCGAGCAGCGCCTTTACCAAGCTGGATTTGCCGGCACCGCTTGGTGCGGCGACGACGAAGAGATTGCCGGGATATTCCATCGTTACTCCAGGTTCTGCACCTGCTCACGCAACTGCTCGATCGCCACCTTCATTTCCACCGAAATATTCGTCAGCTCCAGCGACGACGCCTTCGAACCCAGCGTGTTGGCTTCGCGCAGCAGTTCCTGGATCAGGAAGTCGAGTCGCTTGCCGACTTCGCCGCCGGCCTTCAGCAGGCGGGTGATTTCGTCGAGGTGGGCACGCAGCCGCGCCAGTTCTTCGGCCACGTCGATGCGGATGGCGTAGGCCGCCGCTTCATTGACCGCGCGCTCTTGCAGAGCCTGGCGTGAAATCGTTTGCGCGGCACCGGCGGCTGCCAGGGCTTCTTCCCAGCGCTCCAGAAACTTCTGCTGCTGACGCTGCACCACCGCCGGCACCAGCGGCTCGGCCAGTGCGGCCAGTTCGCGCAGGCGCGTCACGCGCTCCATCAGCACGGCCACCAGTCGTTTTGCCACACGCGCGCGGGCGTCCGACAAGCCCTTCACGGCGGCCTTCATCGCCTGCATCGCCACGTCGTCCAGCTTCTCGGTTGCGGTGCCGCCCTTGCACCACTGCAACACCTCGTGCACCGACAGGCCTTGCGCCTTCGGCAGCCAGGCCTGCACGCTGCCTTCCAGTCTGCTGAGGCGGTTCAACTGCTCGGGTTGCGGCTGTGGCCAGGCGGTGTCGGTCTCGACCTTGGTGTTCAGGCGCAGTTCAATCTTGCCGCGCCGGAAGGCCGCGGTCAGCAGGTCGCGCAAGGCGGGTTCGAGCGCGCGCAATTCGTCGGGAAGTCGGAAGCTGAGGTCCAGAAAACGCCCGTTCACGGACCGCAGTTCGATCGACCCGGCAGCCGTCGGAGCGTTCGCTGCGCGACAGTGAGAAGCAGCACTGGAAGTCGAGGAATCGGGGGTGGTTGAAGGCCCGGCGCTGGCGCTTGCATACCCGGTCATGCTGTAGACTGACATGCAGTTTTTCCCCGTAGAAACCATCGATTATGTCAAAGCCGAAACCTGCCCCGCTGCCGTCGGGCACCGTGGTGGGTGGGTACCAGATCATCAAGAAGTTGGCCGCCGGCGGCTTCGGTGTGGTCTACCTTGCCGAAGACACGGAGCGTCATCTGGTGGCGCTCAAAGAGTACCTGCCGTCGTCGCTGGCCGAACGCTCGCCAGGTGAACTGACGCCGCGCGTCAAACCCGAAAAGCAGCCGTTGTACCGGCTCGGGCTGAAGAGCTTTTTCGAAGAAGGCCGGTCGCTGGCGCAGATCTCGCATCCCAGCGTGGTCAGCGT
>JANNEI010000410.1:0-2038 GCA_031378565.1 Burkholderiales bacterium | reverse complement strand
GCGGCCACGAAAGCCATGCTTCGGCAGCCTTCGGTGCAGGCGCGCATCGTCATCAGCATGCGCCGCACATCGGGGTGGTGGATGATGGCTGCGCTGTGCGGCAGCGACCCATCGACCGGCCGGCTCTGCACCCGGTCTTTTGCGAACTGCGCGGCCTTCTGGTAGGCCATCTCGGCCACCGCAATGCCTTGCACACCGACCGCGTAGCGCGCCGCGTTCATCATGATGAACATGTACTCCAGGCCACGGTTTTCCTGGCCGATCAGCTGGCCCACCGCACCGCCATGGTCACCGAACTGAAGCACTGCGGTCGGGCTGGCCTTGATGCCCAGTTTGTGCTCGATGCTGACGCAATGCGCATCGTTGCGGCTGCCCAGGGTGCCGTCGGCGTTCACGATGAACTTGGGCACGATGAACAGGCTGATGCCCTTCACACCCTCGGGCGCGCCGACCACCCGGGCCAGCACCAGGTGGACGATGTTGTCCGCCATGTCGTGCTCGCCGTAGGTGATGAAGATCTTGGTGCCGAAGATGCGGTGGCTGCCGTCGGCCTGCGGCTCGGCCCGGGTGCGCACAGCCGCCAGGTCGCTGCCCGCCTGCGGCTCGGTCAGGTTCATGGTGCCGGTCCACTCGCCGGAAATCATCTTCGGCAAGTACAGCGCCTGCTGCTCCGGCGTGCCGGCGGTGAGCACGGCCTCGATGGCCCCGTCGGTCAGCAGCGGGCAAAGCGCGAAGCTCATGTTGGCGCTGTTGATCATTTCGATGCAGGCCGCGCCGATGGTCTTGGGCAGGCCTTGTCCGCCGAAGTCGCCGGGGTGCTGCAAGCCCTGCCAGCCGCCCTCGCCGAACTGCCGAAACGCGTCCTTGAATCCTGGGGTGGTGGTGACGCGGCCTTCCTTCCAGCTCGACGGGTTCTTGTCGCCTTCCCAGTTCAGCGGGGCCAGCACGCCCTCGGTGAACTTGGCACATTCTTCGAGCACCGCCTGAGCCGTGTCGAAGCCCGCGTCCTCGAAGCCGGGCAACTCGGCAACGGCATCGAGCCCGGCCAGTTCCTTCATGCAAAACAGCATGTCTTTAACAGGGGCACGGTAACTCATGGCGACTCCTTCAAATGCGCAACATGCGCCGGGTGATCAGGCGTGAAAAAACCCGTTGGCCAGGGGAACGCAGGCGAACGGGTCGGTACGGGAAACAGCACGCTCAGAGTGCCGCCACCAACTCCGGCACGGCCGCGAACAGATCGGCTTCCAGACCGTAGTCGGCGACGCTGAAGATCGGTGCTTCCGGGTCCTTGTTGATCGCCACGATGACCTTGGAGTCCTTCATGCCGGCGAGGTGCTGGATCGCCCCGCTGATGCCGCAGGCGATGTAGAGCTGTGGGGCGACGATCTTGCCGGTCTGACCGACCTGCCAGTCGTTGGGTGCGTAACCCGCATCGACGGCCGCCCGGCTGGCACCCAGCGCCGCGCCCAGTTTGTCGGCCAACGGCGTCAGCACCGCATTGAACTTGTCGCTGCTGCCCAGCGCGCGGCCACCACTGACGATGATCTTGGCGGCGGTCAGTTCAGGCCGGTCGTTCTTGGCGATCTCGCTGCCCACGAAAACCGAGTGACCGGTGTCCGCGACCGCACTCAGGACCTCGACGCTGGCGGAGCCGCCCGTGGCCGCTGCCGGGTCGAAACCCGTGGTGCGCACGGTGATGACCTTGGTGGCCTCGGCGCTGTGCACGGTGGCAATGGCGTTGCCCGCGTAGATGGGACGATCGAAGGTGTCGGCGCTCTCGACCCGGATGATGTCGGAGATCTGCGCCACGTCCAGCTTGGCTGCCACGCGCGGGGCGATGTTCTTGCCCGAGGCGGTGGCCGGGAACAGGATGTGGCTGTAGTTCGGAGCGAGAGCCAGAATCTGCGCGGCCATGTTCTCGGCCAGGCCGTGTGCGAAGTGTTCTGCGTCGGCGTGCAGCACTTTGCCGACGCCGGCAATCTGCGCGGCCGCGGCGGCGGCACCGGCAGCGTTTGCACCCGCGATGAGAACGTGC
>JANNEI010000376.1:0-3713 GCA_031378565.1 Burkholderiales bacterium | reverse complement strand
GGGCTCGATCCCGGCGATGGACGAAGACCGCGAGCGGCTGTTGCAAATCGACGGCGCGATGCCGCGCCTGACGGCGATTCCGAGCGGCTGTGCCTTCAACCCGCGCTGCACGCAGGCCTTCGACCGCTGCCGCAGCGAACGACCCGACTTGCTGTCCGCCGGGGCCACGCGCGCAGCCTGCTGGCTGCATGCCCCGGTTGTCAGGGCAGCGGCATGAGTGGTGCGGCTGCGACCTACCCGGGCCCGTTGGTCGAGGTGCGCGACCTGGCCAAGATCTTCGATGTGTCGGCACCGTGGTTGAACCGCGTGATCGAGCGCAAGCCGCGGCAGTTCGTGCATGCGGTGGACGGTGTGAGCTTCAGCGTGGAGCGTGGCAAGACGCTGGCGCTGGTCGGCGAATCGGGCTGTGGGAAAAGCACGGTGGCTCGGCTGCTGGTCGGGCTTTACGGCCCCACCGCGGGCGAGGTTCGCTTCGACGGCAAGAACATCGCCGCCACGTTGAAAGGGGCCGATGCACCCGCCTTGCGCCGTCGCATGCAGATGATCTTCCAGGACCCGTATGCCAGCCTGAACCCGCGCTGGAAGGTGCTGGACATCGTGGCCGAACCGCTGACCGAACACGGTCTCATCGCGAGCGCCGACGACCTGAAGGCGCGGGTCGGCGAGTTGCTGAAGTCGGTCGGCCTGGCGGCTGCCGACATGGAGAAGTTCCCGCACCAGTTTTCCGGAGGCCAGCGCCAGCGCATCTCGATCGCCAGAGCGCTGGCCACGCAACCCGAGTTCCTGGTGTGCGACGAGCCCACTTCGGCGCTCGACGTGTCGGTGCAGGCACAGGTGCTCAACATCATGAAGGACCTGCAGCGGCAGCAGGGCCTGACCTATCTCTTCATCTCGCACAACCTGGCCGTCGTGCGCCACGTGAGTGATCAGGTGGGCGTGATGTACCTCGGGCGGTTGGTGGAACTGGCTGAAAAGGCCGTGCTGTTCGCGCCAGACACCCGCACGGCGCGCCACCCGTACACGCGCATGCTGCTCGATGCGATTCCCGACATCCACATGTCGGGCCGTGCCCGCACCCCGGTGCAGGGTGAAGTGCCGAACCCGCTGAACCCACCCAGCGGGTGCTCGTTCCATCCCCGCTGCCCTCTGGCAAATGCACGCTGCAAGGCAGAGCGGCCGGCGCTGCTCAGCATCCAGGGCGTGAAGATCGCCTGCCACGCAGCGCAGGAAGGCCGGCTTTAGCGCGAGTGTCCGCCGGACGCGTGGCGCAGCCGCAGCCTGGCTACCGGGATGGCACCGATGCTGGCACGGGTGCGGTCACGGCAACAGGTTGGGTCAGCGTCAGAGCGCCCTTCTGACCACAGGCCGACAACATGCCCGCAGCAAACGCGAACGATGCCAGCAAGGCCAGCAAAGAGCCTGCTGTCACCACCGACATCGGCTGCGGGACTAAACTTTGGCGCTGCTTCAACATCGCGAGAATTCTACCGGCCATGAGCTTCGCAATCGCCACCACGCCGCTGACCGACAGCGAGTACCTGACGCGAACCGCCGCGGTGCTGGACAGCATTGAGGTCGCCGTGGACCGCTGGTTGCAGAGCGACCTGATCGACATCGACTCGCACCGCACCGGCGGCTTGCTGGAGTTGAGCTTTCCGAACGGCAGCAAGATCGTCCTCAACACCCAGCCGCCCCTGCATGAGCTGTGGCTGGCGGCGCGTGCCGGTGGCTTCCACTTCAAGCACGCCAGCGGCCACTGGCTGGACACCAAGGACGGGCGCGATTTTTTCGACGTGTTGTCGAGCTGTGCCACGTCGCAGGCGGGTGCTGCGGTGCAGTTCAGCCCACCCGCCTGATCAACGCCTGAACAGGTCGAGGATGCTTTTCTTCTCGTCCTCGTTTGGTGCCGTCGGCAGCTTGTCTTCCAGGCCCAGGCTGCTGACCCCGGTGCCGCGCGTGTACTCCTCGTAGTACCACTCGCCGTTGAGGCTGACGATGCCTTCAGGCACCGAAGGTTCTTGCACTGGCACGCCCTTCAGCACCTGCCGCATGAAGTCGATCCACACCGGCAGCGAGAGGCTGCCACCGGTTTCCTTGTCGCCCAGCTTGCGCGGCGTGTCGTAGCCCATCCAGACCACCGCCACCAGGCTGTGCTGGAAGCCGGCGAACCAGGTGTCCAGTGAGTCGTTGGTGGTGCCGGTCTTGCCGTAGATGTCGGGCCGCTTGAGTTCACCCTGGGCCTTGGCTGCGGTGCCGCTGCGGGTGACTTCCTGCAGCAGGCTGCTCATCACGAAAGCGTTGCGGGCGTCGATGGCGCGTTGCGATTCGTCGAGCGTGACGTCACGCGCCTCGTTGATGACGTTGCCCTTGCTGTCGGTCACCTTGGCGATCAGCATGGGGTTGACGCGGTAGCCACCGTTGGCGAAAACCGCATACGCCGACGCCATCTGCATCGGTGTCACGGAGCCGGCACCCAGGGCCATCGTCAGATAGGCGGGGTGTTTCTCCGGATCGAAGCCGAAGCGGGCGATCCATCCCTGTGTGTAGGGTGCGCCTGCGGACTGCAGGATGCGAATCGAGACCATGTTTTTCGACTTCGCCAAGCCGGTGCGCATCGTCATCGGCCCGTCGAACTTGCCGTCGTAGTTCTTCGGCTCCCACGGCTGGCTGCCCGTGGACCCGGCGTCGAAGAAGAGCGGCGCGTCGTTGATTACGGTCGCAGGCGTGAAGCCCTTTTCGAGTGCCGCCGAATAGATGAACGGCTTGAAGCTGGACCCCGGCTGGCGCCATGCCTGGGTCACGTGGTTGAACTTGCTTTTCGAATAATCGAAGCCGCCCACCATCGCCCGAACCGCGCCGGTGCGGGGGTCCAGTGCGATGAAAGCACCTTCCACTTCAGGCTGCTGGGTGATGGTCCAGTCACCCTTGGCCCCCTTCACAAGCCGGATCACTGCACCCGGACGGATCTGCGTTTTCGGGTTCGCTTTCTCGGCCAGCCCAGACGTGGCAGGACGCAGCCCCTCGCCGACAATCGTCACCGACTCGCCGCTTTGCAACACGGCGACCACCTTCTTCGGCCCGGCTTCCACCGCCACCGCCGCCTTCAACTCGTCGTTGTCGGGGTGATCCTGAAGTGCCTCGGCCACGCGTGCGTCCAGCTCTTTCGCATTGCCGGGCAGATCGACGTACGCCTCGGGGCCTCGGTACACCTGACGGCGCTCGTAGTCCATGATGCCTTTGCGCAGTGCTCGGTAGGCCACCATCTGCTCTGCCGAGTTCAAGGTGAGGTAGATATTGAGTCCGCGCGTGTACGCCTCTTCACCGTACTGAGTGAAGATGAGTTGGCGCGCCACTTCCGCCACGTACTCGGCGTGGATCGGGACTGCCGCAGGCGCGCGGTACTTCAGCGGCTGGGTGCGCGCCGCCTCGCGCTGTTCGGCAGTGATGAAGTCGTTCTCGAACATGCGGTCGATGATCAGCCGCTGGCTCTTGATCGCGCGCTCCGGGTTGCTGATGGGGTTGTAGACCGACGGTGCCTGCGGCAGACCGGCCAACATCGCGGCCTCGGCGACGGTGATGTCCTTCAGCGGCTTGCCGAAGTAGATCTCACTGGCCGATGCAAATCCGTAGGCGCGCTGACCCAGAAAAATCTGGTTCATGTAGACCTCAAGGATCTGATCCTTCGTCAGCAGGCTTTCCATCTTGAAGGCCAA
>JANNEI010000349.1:0-5880 GCA_031378565.1 Burkholderiales bacterium | reverse complement strand
AACTTTTGCAAATATTTGTGACGGGGGCGTTGCACCCGCGCCACCTTTAGCGCGGCCGGCGCCTTGGGGCGCGGTGCCGCAAGTCGCGCGGCTTCACGGGCAGGGAGGGTAGTTGGCCTGGAAGGCTGCGCGGGTGGCCGGCGCGGTGTAGTCCTCGAAGCTCGGCGTGTTGCGGGTGAACGTGCAGCCGTAGGTGGGCGACGCCAGCGTGGCCGGCGTGGTCACGTCGTCGCCTGCCGGCTTCGCACCACCGGCTTCCCACTGGATCATCGCGTCGAAAGCCTCGGTGGCCTCGGCCGCAGTGAAGGCGCAATGGCCAACATCGCGGATGGCGCGCTGCACCAGCCACTTGTCGGTGCCCTTGGCCTTGGTGCGGGCGGCGTACACCTGCTCCATCTTGAACGGCACGAACAGGTCGCCCAGCGTGTGGATCGAGACCACCGGGATGCTGATGTCGCCATTGGCCAGCGGAATCCAGCGCAGGCCGTCGCGGCGCAGCCGGTTCACGTCGGCGGTGGGCGTGATCTTGAAGGCGGCGCTGTTGAAGGCGGCGTCGAGCGCGGTGTTGCTGGTGCTCGACGCGTCGATCTTGTAGTACAGCTGCGTGGTGTCGAGGATGTTGCCGTTCAGGATGCCGCTGATCGTGCCGTCGCCCCCCAGCGAGGCCCAGATGTTGCCCTGGTTGCCGGCATTGGCCCAGCCCTCGGCATAGAACGGACGCGCACCGCCGCTGAGGTCTTGCACCACGTTCTTCAGCTTGTCGCCCTGGGCGTTGCTGACGGTCGGAAAGCTGGTCCACAGCGCCGACTGGATGGCCGGCGCGAGAGACGCGAAGTCAGTGACCGGGAACTTCGACATCGGCAGTCCCGCCAGCTGCTGCGCTGCGACCTGGTAGCCGGCAAAGTAGTTGAACAACTCGTTGTCGCCCAGCACGCCGCACATCGGCACGGCACCGGCGTACTTCACCTTGTTGACGGCGTTGGCCTGAGCCTCGGCGTCGATGGCGGCGGCGGTGATGTGGCCGCCCATCGAGACGCCGCTGATGAAGATCTTGGTCGGGGCGGCCAGCACGCGGCCATTGGCGGCGGCGATGGTGGCGAAGTTGAGCGCCAGGGCGTTGGTGTCTTCCACGCCGACCCGCACGTCGTAGTAGTTCTTGGAATAGCTGGACGCCGCCCAGGCGTAGCCGTTGTCGAGCAGGTAGCGCCGCATGATGGGCGTGCCCACGCCGAGGTTGGGGCCGGTGCCGGCGTAACCGTGGGCCCACATCACGAGCTTGCCGTTCCAGCCGGTGGTGGGCACCTCGATGCGGTAGGCGGAGCCGTTCAGCACGCCGGTCCAGCGGTCGGTGGTCACGGCGCTGCCGCCGAGGGCGGCGAAGGTGGTTTCGACGACAGGCGTGAAGGTGCGCGCGTCCTGGGGGCGGGTTTCTTCAGGTGCCGACGTGTTGTTGTCACTGCCACCGCAGGCGCTGAGCAAGATCAGCGCGGTCAGCGACGCAAGTGCCGGGGCACCGAGCGATGAACGGTGGGCGAGAGGGCGATTCGACTTCATGGCTTGTCTCCTGTTATCGGGGGGAGCGCCCTGCGGCGCAGCCCGCCAGACTACGCTTGACGGCCGCAGCCGTCGAGTCGCTTAGGCGACACCCCTGGCCCCGTACAAACCATAGGCGCTGTCGGCACCCGGGTTGCCGCGCTGTCGACCGCCGCGAAGCTGCCGCTTCGGTCAGATGTCGAAGAACACCGTCTCGCCTTCGCCCTGCAGGCGGATGTCGAAGTGGTAGACGACCGCGCCGTCCTTCACCTCGCGCTGTGCCACGAGTGTCTGGCGGCGCGCTTCCCACTCGATGAGGTTGAGCACCGCGTCCTTCGCGTTCGCCTCAAGCTCGTCGCTGAAATACAGCCGGGTGTTCAAGCCCACGTTGATGCCGCGCGCGACGATCCACAGGCTGATGTGGGGTGCCATGAAGCGGCTGCCGTTGCCCGAGACGCGGCCCGCCACGACGCCGGGTTTGATGGTGTCGAAGCGGTAGACGCCGCTGTCGAAGTCGGTGCAGCTGCGTCCCCAGCCGCGGAAGTTCGGGTCGATCGCCTTGCCTGGCTGGCGGTCGCCGGGGTGCGCGTATTTGCCGTCGGCGTTGGCCTGCCAGCACTCGATCAGCACGTCTTTCAGCACCGTGCCGATGCCGTCGAAGACGCGGCCTTCGATGCGGATGCGCTCGCCCTTCGTCTGCTCGTTCACCAGCACGCTGCCGAAGTTGTTCTCGAAGATGTCGAAGCCGGCCGCTTGCGGCGCCAGGCCGATGTGCACATACGGACCGGCGGTTTGCGAGGCGGTTTCACGAAGCAGGGCGGTGGTGTTCGGGGCGCTCATTGCGCGGCTCCCTGCACAGCGTTTTCGAACAGCGTGGCGCGCTGGCCGCGCAGCACGATGTCGAAGCGGTAGGCGCGGCTGTCGAGCTGGATGAAGGCGCTGCGGTCCTGCAAGGCGATCAGCCCGCGGATCTGCTCCTCGCTCGGCACGATGCGCAGGATCGGGCAGGTGGCGATCAGCGGGTCGCCCTCGAAGTACATCTGCGTGATCAGGCGCTGCACCCAGCCATTGCCCGAGACGGCGTAGTGGATGTGCGCCGGCCGCCAGTCGTTGACGCGGTTGCGCCACGGGTAGGGGCCGGGGCGGATGGTGCGAAAGAAGTAGTGGCCGTTGTCGTCCGTCAGCATGCGGCCGCAACCGCCGAAGTTGGGGTCGAGCGCACCGATGTACTGGTCCTTCCTGTGGCGGTAGCGGCCACTGGCGTTGCATTGCCACACCTCCACCAGCGCGTTCTTCACCGGCCTGCCGAGCTGGTCTTGCACGTACCCGTGCACGACGATGCGCTCGCCGATGGGCAGGCCGCCTGTCGAGGCATTCATGATCAGGTCGTGGTCAAGCGGGCCGAGTTCATCGGCGCTGAATACCGGCGCCGTCACTTCGGACAGCGAGTTCTGCAACGAGATCAGCGCCAGCCGCGGGCTGCGCAACACGCTGGTCTTGTAGGCCGGCGTCAGGGCCGCGGGGTGCGACGTGGTGTCGCGCATCAGGTATTCGGCGTCGGGCGCAGGCGCTTGTCCCATGGCTGTCTCGCTGTCTGTTGAGGACACCACTCTACGGGCTCGCGCCGCAATGAACAACAACAGAGGCGCTGATGGGAATCGAGAGTCTTGCCGACTTCAATTTTCTCACCGCCAAGGCGCAAGGGCGCAAAGGCGCAAAGAACGCGAAAGACGCGAAAGACGCGAAGGAAGCTGGGCTTGTGCGATACCTGTGTTCGCGCTCTCGCTTCGCGAGCCTCGCGTTCTTTGCGCCTTTGCGGTGAAGTCCTGTTGCTGAACCCGGCGGGGACGAGGAAGGCGCGTCACAAGGGCAGCGAAGCCTGCGCCACCGATGCGGACATGCCGTTCAACAGCGGGCGCTGCTGCACACCGCGCGGCCGGCGCTGCATCAGCACCGCATGCGGCACATAGCCGCGCGACTCCAGGTTCCAGCCTTCGGTGGCCTGCGCATCGCTGAGCTGTTGGGTGCGCACGCTGGCGAGCTTGCGTGCCGTGGCGCGCACGATCAGCGCCTCGCACTGGTCGGCCGTGAGCAACCGCGCGAACGCGGCCCAGCGCCTGAGCAGCAGCGGGTTGCGCCAGGCGTCTTCGATGGCCCAGCGCGCACGCTGCGCGTCGGTGGTGCGGCCGGCTTCCAGCACCCGTGGCAGCAGCGCGTGGAAGAAGGCCCGAAAAGCGCGCCGGGCGGGCTTGCCGGGCAGCAGTGCCTCGATGCGGCTGACGCGCCGGCTCCAGCCCGCCGCGAGCAGCTGCTGGCTGACGAAGGCCTGCAAAGCCTGCGCCGGGTTGAACAGGCGCAGCCGGTTCGGCGGCAGCACCAGCAGGGGCAAGGCACAGGCCTGCTCGTGCGGCAGCGGCTCGACAAAGCTGCACAGCACGGCCAGCCGGCTCCACTGTGCGGCGGTCAGGCCGTCGATGCCGCCGAGCTTGCCCGCCTCGATCTGCCGGACAAACCGCAAGGCGTCGTCGAATCCGTACGACGCCTTCGCGTGGTTGGCCTTGGTGCTCATCACGGCCAGGTTGCCGGCGGCATAGCCAGCGTCGTTGCGCACGCGGTCGATGGAAGCGTCGCTGCTGTCCAGCGTGGCGCTGCTCAGAGCCGCGCGCGTGATCGGGCAGTGGCTGACTTCGAGCTGCTGCAGGTAATGCGGCGTGACCTGGAACAGCTCCACACTGCGACCACGCAGCCAGGCGTGCAGGCGAAGTTGCAGCCACTTGCGAGCCGAGCGGGTCGGCGTCAGCGTGCGGCTGCCGAACGCGGCCTGCCCGGCCAACAGGCCGTGGCGCAGCGGTGAGGGTTCCTGGGCGTACGGCGCTGGCGGGTTGAGGCGGTGGTGCGCGTAATCCCAACCCAGCTCGAAGCCGATGTGTTCGTGGGTGGTCAGGCTGTCGGAGGCGAGCGCCCGTGCGGGGCTGTCGGCCGCGGTGGCGACAAGTTCGGTGGTCATATGGCGGGTTCCTGGAAGACGCAGCGACTTGCTGCGGTGAATCCAGTGTCCGGGCCTTGTGGCTCATGGCGTGAGCCACTCAAACTCGATTCGATGGTTTATGCTTGCGTTCACAGGCTCACGCTGTGAGCGACCCAAGCGACAGGCGACCGCGATGGACCGAACCGAACGTTTCTACAAGATCGAACTCCTGCTGCGCAGTCGCGGCTGCGTCAGCTTCGAGGCGCTGCTGACCGAGCTGGCGGTGTCGCCCGCCACGTTGAAGCGGGACTTGCAGTACCTGCGCGATCGGCTGTCGGCACCCATCGTGTACGACCGCCACGACAACGGCTACCGCTTCGAGGCGGCAACCGCGTCGAACGCCCGGACTGCCCGACATGAACTGCCCGGCATCTGGTTCAGCGAGCAGGAGATCCACGCCCTGCTGACGATGCACCAGTTGATGGCCGGGCTCGACGACGACGGCGTGCTGTCTCGCCACTTGCAGCCGATGATGGACAAGCTGCAGGGCATGCTGGGAACCGACGAGAGCGAAGCGCGCGAGCTGATGCGCCGCGTCAAGGTGATCTCCACCGCGCGGCGCCGCGTGCCCAGCCGCCACTTCGAGCTGCTGGGCAGTGCGCTGGTGCAGCGCAGGAAAGTCTGGCTGCGCTACTTCAAGCGCAGCGACCGCAGCGTCAGCGAGCGCGAAGTCTCGCCGCAGCGGCTGGTGAACTACCGCAACACCTGGTACCTGGACGGCTGGTGCCACGCCAGCGACGGCTTGCGGCGCTTTGCGCTCGACGCGATTCGCGAAGCCCGGCCGCTCGACGCCAAGGCGCGCCATGTGGCTGTGAAAGACCTGGAAGGCGCGCTGGACGCGGGCTACGGCATCTACGGGGGCGGCAGCGCCCGGCTGCGCTGGGCCACACTGGTGTTCAACGCCGAGGCAGCGCAGTGGGTGGCGAACGAAGAGTGGCACGCGCAGCAGAAGTCGCGCTGGCTGGCCGATGGCCGCTACGAATTGCAGGTGCCCTACAGCGACCCGACCGAGCTGGCGATGGACATCCTGCGCCACGGCGACAGCGTGACCGTGATGGCCAACAAGGCGCTGGTGGCTTCGATCCGGCAGCGCTTGCAGAAGGCGGTTGCGCTGTACGCTCGATTTCCCATCAACCCCGAGGAGCCCGCATGAAAGCCACCTGGAACGGCGCGACCCTGGCCGAAAGTGACGACACCGTGGTCGTCGAAGGCAACCACTATTTCCCCGACAGCAGCCTGAAGCGCGAGTACGTGACGTTCAGCAACCACCGCACTGGCTGCCCGTGGAAGGGCCAGGCGCACTACTACAGCCTGATGGT
>JANNEI010000316.1:0-3355 GCA_031378565.1 Burkholderiales bacterium | reverse complement strand
CGATGAGCCTGCCGCTGAAATGGAGCGGCGAGTCGGCGGGCCGGTTCAGGCATCGCCACTGCGTGGGCTCGGTGAGCGCATAGGTCACGTCGGGGGCCAGCGCGAAGTCGGCCCACTGCGATTGCCAGCGTGGCGACTGCCGTTGCGTCACCATACCGCCCGGCGGCGTGGCCAGAACACCGAGCGTTCCGCGAGTCAACGCATCGTTCTGGCCGGGTGCCAGGTCCATCAGACACGGGCCGTGGGCGCTGGCCCAGCCGAGCCGCAGCGTCAGCGGCAGCATCAAGGTGCTGGTGTCGGAGTAGCCGATCAACCACTTCGGGCGCGCTTGTTGCAGCGCCGTCCAGTCGAGCCGATCCAGCAGCTCGATGGCCAGCTCGCCGCCCCACGGAGGGAAGATGGCGTCGATGTCGTCGCGCAACAGGAAATGCATCAGCTCCGCAGCGCGCACCTCGGCAGACGCGCTGGCGCTCATCTGCTCATCGCGCAGGCAGCGCCCTTCTTCGACGATGAAGCCCTGCGCGCGAAGGTGCGCGAGGTTGAGGTCGAGGCGTGGATGAAGCGGCAGCGGCACGCCGGAACTGGGCGCGGTGACCGCGATGCGCGAGCCGGCGCGCAGCGGGGCTGGGTATAGCGGGAACATGGGAAGTTGCACGAGGTGATGATGCCGTGAGGAATTTCGGCGGTGCTGGGTGTTACACCGCTGCCGGCCAGCTCCACATCGACCTGCGATCAGCAGGCCTGTTCAGCGCAGCAGTTCCATGTCCAGCCGTTTCGCAGCTTTGGCATCGAAGGTCACGACGCGTGCACCGCGCTGTTTCGCCAGCCCCACGATCAGGCAGTCATGCAAATCGACGCCACCGACCCGGTAGCGCGGCAGGGCGGCCCGAACGGCCGCAGCGTCTTGCAGCTCCAGCACGGAAGTGTCGAGCAGGTCGGACAGGATGCCGGCGATGAGCGCGGTGTCTGCGGCGTAGCGGCTTTGCATCACCCACACGGTTTCCAGCAACGCCACCAAGCTCACAAAGCCGCGCTCGGTCGGGCTCAGGCGTTGTTCGATCAGATGCGTCGCAGCGGCGGATTGCTTTACGTCGTCCTGCGCCAGGTAACGCACCAGCACGTTTGTATCGAGGGCCAGCATCAGCGTTTGCGCTTGCCAACGAGCTTGCCGATGTGCCTGCGTTGCTCGTCGATGGCCAGGTTCATGTCGCCTACCGAGACCGGCGCAGCAGGCGGCCCCAACCTGCCTTTGAGCCGGCGCACATCGCCGGCTGGTGACAACAGCCGCACGCCATCGGCGTCTAGCACGAAGCGCAGCACCGAGCCCTGAACCAGCCCGAGCCGCTCTCGCACATCGCCAGGAATGACGATCTGGCCCTTGCTGGACACGGTGGCTGAGAGTTCTTGTTTCATGGCAGGCACACCTTCGAGAAGGTCACGGTAAGACAGTATGCCTTACCGTGGCTCATTGACTCTGCGGCCGTGGCGCGCGGAGTTGACGGTTCGCCAGGTCGGATCAATCGGGCCGGGGTTTCGACTGGTGAAACTGGATCGCGCAGTGTGTCGACTTTCAGGGCTTGTTCTTGAAAAGAATCGACTGAATAAGGTCTAATCAGGAGAGTCAAAACAGTGGTTAAGGTCCTTATGAAAGTCGCGATGCATGAATTGAAGGCTGGACTGTCGCGCTACGTGGCGCGGGCCCGCGCTGGCGAGGTGATCGAGATCACCTCGCACGACACGCCGGTGGCGCGAATCGTCGGTATCCCTTCAGCGACTTCGGCTGTCCCCGCAGGCATCGCCCGGCTGCTGGCCAGTGGCGCTGCGCAGTGGAGCGGCGGCAAGCCGAACTTTCGTCCGCCTCTGAAGTTATCTGAAGGCGGAAAGTCCGTCAGCGAAATGGTGGTGGAGGACCGAGGTTGATCTTGTTCTGCGACACCTCGGCATTGCTCAAGCTCTATCTGCACGAGGACGAGTCCGACCCGGTGGCCGTGCAAGCGTCTGCAAGCAGCGCCGTTGCGGTGAGCAGGATCACCTGGGCAGAGGCCATGTCTGGCATGGCCCGCAAGGCGCGCGAACAGACACAGGACGCTTCGACAATTTCCCTTGCCCGACAAGCTGTCGCCGCTGATTGGCCGCGCTTCGTCAAACTTGAAGTCACCCAAACGCTGGTTGAACTGGCCGGCGATTACGCCGAAGCCTTTGCGCTGCGCGCCTACGACAGCATTCAACTGGCCTCGGTCCGCACGCTGCACCAGGAACTGCCCGGCGAAGTCAGGTTCGCCTGCTTCGACAGCCGGCTCGTGAAGGCAGCGCGGGTGCTGGGGATCGAGGCGGGTTGATTCCACGCAAACAGACCGGCTCATCCGAGGGCAACACCTCGGGTCCAAGTCTTGACCTGTCTGCCGCCTGATTGGCAGCGCGACATGGATAGAAGGCATAGCGTCACTGCGAGCACGTGCCTGCGGTTCTTCGCATCTCCGGCGCCTCGGGTGGAGCGCCGGCAATGGCTTGAACGCTTGTGGCCTTCATACGCTTCCGATCAACTTGCACGCTCCAGACCCGCGAGCCTTGTGTACCAGCAGTTGCATCGAAGGTGACGTTGTCTCCGGTGGCTACGGGCGTCAAGAACGAGTTGAACGCAGACGACTTCTCGTAGAGACCACTGACCTTCCAGCGGTAGCGGCCAGATCGAGCATCCAACTCTGCCACGGTTCCGATTCCTGAAAGGTAAATCTGGCCTGACTTGCCCATGACGGGTACAACGTTGAAGGCGGGGAAGCGGGTGCACCAAAGCCGGCGCGAAACCGAGGCGTTGAGCCTGCACACTCCGCCGCTCGATCCATCCGCCGTTGGATCTGTCACTTCGTACGCCACCAGCAGCTGGCCTTCGAGCTCTTGGACCCAAACCCACTGCAGGAACTCGGTCTTACGCAAGGCGAGGCTTACCGCACTTCCAGATGAAGTGGTGATGTGCCCGCTGGACGTGATGCGTTTGAGCTTGTCTTGCGCGGACCCGCAGAACATCGCGCTCCACTCCTCGCCGGACTTCTCGAGCGCGCGAAAGGGTGCGGTCGGTTCTGCGCTTGCGACCATGGGCAGGCACGTGAGGAAGAGACAGGTGCGGAGGAACATGTTCCGTGAGGTGTTGGAGCGAGGCGGCGTTGCCCTTCGTCGAAAGGCAAGTCGCCGCGACCTGAACGGTCGCGGCATCCAGTCAGCGGCTGCGCCGTGAACTGCCTTGGCTTCGGCCGGCTCTAGCGGGCTTTAACTTTGATGAGCGAAGTCAGCCTGCGCCGCAAGGCTCAAGGGGCGCTTCGCGCCCGCCCGGCTTATAGCCCGGCCGCTGCTCGCAGCG
>JANNEI010000299.1:0-4465 GCA_031378565.1 Burkholderiales bacterium | reverse complement strand
CCCGCACCGAACGCCGCCACGCCGTAGACCGCGAGCTTCATGCCGCGCACGTCGATGCCCTGCGACTCGGCCGCCACCTCGTTGTCGCGGATCGCCAGCAGCGCCAGCCCGCGCTTGCTGCGCAGGAACAGGTACACCAGCGCGATGGATGCCGCCACGCAGGCCAGCGCCATCCAGTAAGTGGCGTTTTCACGCGTGGCCTTGTCGATGCCGCGCAGCGCGGTCAGGCTGGTGCCCGAGCCGCCGCCCACCACCGCCATGTTGGCGAAGCTGAGGCGAAACACTTCGGCGATGACCCAGGTGCCGATGGCGAAGTAGCCGCCCTGCAAACGAAACGCCACGAACGAGACCGGGATGGCGACCAGCCCCGCCGCCAGCGCGCCGAGCGGCACCGCGATGAACGGATTGACGCCTGCGAAGTTGCCCAGCGCCAGCATCACGTAGCCACCGAAGCCGAAGAACGCCTGCTGCCCGATGCTGACCATGCCGCCGTAACCGGCCAGCAGGTTCCACATCATCGCGAAGATGAAGTAGCAGGCGATCTCGACGAACTCGCGCATCCACGCCGAGCCGCTGCCCTCGGGTGCGCACCAGGGCAGGCTGGCGGCGACCAGCAGCAGCACGCCGCTGCCGATCAATGCACCCCGGCTGCTGCTGGAATGGCGGACGACCTGAAAACCCATCGTCATCCCCTTGTCTTCGGAAACAGGCCTTGCGGGCGCAGCACCAGTACGACGAGGAACACGATGTGCCCCATCCAGATGCCCCAGCCGGGGTCGATGCGGAAACCGATCTGCTGCGTGACGCCCAGCAGCAGCGCGCCCAGCAGCGTGCCCCAGAACGAGCCCATGCCGCCGATGATCACCGCCTCGAAGGCGAACAGCAGCAGCAGCGGGCCGTCGCTGGGCGACACCGTGGTGCGCATGGCTTGAAGCACGCCGGCGACCGCGATCAGCACGAAGGCGATGGCGGTGGCCAGCGCGTAGACGTGGTTCGAGTTCAGGCCCATCAGCTCGGCGATTTCCTTGTCGTCCGACACCGCGCGAAAGGCACGGCCGAGCTGCGTGCGGTTGAACAGCCACTGCAAACCGGCGGTGGCCGCGATGGCCAGCGCCAGGATCAGCAGCGGCAACACGCCCACCGCCAGGCCGCCGGGCAGGGCCAGGCTCTGCGTGTTCAGTCCGTCGGTTTCAATGGATCGCGGATCGGCCGAGAACACTTCGAGCAGCAGGTTCTGGATCACGATCGACAGGCCGAAGGTCACCACCAGCGACGGCAGGGGGTCCTTGCCCAGCGTGCCGTTCAGCACGTGGCGCTGCAACAGGTAGCCGAAGCCGAAGGCCAGCGGCAGCAGCGCCAGCGCCACGACCAGCGGACCGACCGCTGCCACGCTGACGCCGGCAATCGCCGCGAAGGCGGCCAGCACGATGAAGTCGCCCTGCGCCGTGTTGGTCAGCCGCATCACGCCGAACATCAGCGACTGGCCGAGCGCGAACAGGCAGTACAGGCCGCCGAGCAGCAGGCCCTGGAGAACGGTTTCAATGATGTTCATAGGCCGAAGTAAGCCTGCGAAATCTGCTCTCGCGTGAGCGAATCGGACGCACCTTGCAGCGACACCCTGCCCTCCTGCAAACAGCAGATGCGCCCGGCCACCCTCCTGGCCATCGCCACGTCCTGCTCGACGATCACCACCGTCATGCCCTCGGCTGTGATGGTGGGCATCGCGGCATAGATTTCCTTGATGACGATGGGGGCCAGGCCCAGGCTCAGCTCGTCGCACAGCAGCAGCGTGGGGTTGCTCATCAGCGCGCGGCCGATGGCCACCATCTGCTGCTGGCCGCCTGACAGCGACGTGCCCGGCAGGTGGCGCTTTTCCTTCAGGATCGGGAACATCGCGTACAGCCGGCTCAGGTTCCACGGCCCGGCGCGCTGCGCGAAGCCGCCCATCAACAGGTTCTCTTCGACGCTCAGGCTGGGGAACAGGCGGCGGCCTTCGGGCACCAGCGCGATGCCGCGCCTGACGATCTCGCCGGGCGGCGTGCCGCCGATGGCTTCGCCTTTGAAGCGGATTTGATCGGCCCTGGTCTTCACCAGCCCGGTGAGTGATTTCAGCAAGGTGCTCTTGCCCGCGCCGTTGGCACCGATGACGGCCACAAGCTCGCCTTCGTTCAGCGTGAAGTCGATGCCGAACAGGGCTTGCGCGTCGCCGTAGAACGCCGTCAGTCCAGTGGTTTGCAACAGTGCGGCCATCTCGACCTCTCAGGCTTCCATGCCCATGTAGACCCGCCGCACCTCGGCGTCGTCCATCACCGCGCGCGGCTCGCCCTCGGCCAGCTTCTGGCCGAAGTTGATGACGAACAGGCGGTCGGCGATCGACAGCAGTGCATGCACCACATGCTCAATCCAGATCATCGTGACGCCCTGCGCCTTGATGCGCTTGAGTTCATCGACCAGCTGCTTCGCTTCATGTTCGGTGAGGCCGCCCGCGATCTCGTCGAGCAGCAGCAGCCTGGGTTTCGTGGCCAGGGCGCGCGCCAGTTCCAGCCGCTTGCGGTTCAGCAAGGTCAAGCCACCGGCAGGCTGGTTGGCTTGCGCCATCAAGCCGGTTTGCTGCAGCACGCCATGCGCCGTCTCCCAGGCCTCGGCCTCGGGCTGCCCGCCGCCGAAGCAGGCGGCGGTGACGAGGTTCTCGAACACCGTCATGTGGCCGAAAGGCTGCGGCACCTGGTAGCTGCGGCCGATGCCGGCGCGGCAACGCCGGTGCGGCTTCAGCACGGTGATGTCGCAGCCCTCGAACTCGACCCGGCCCGCGTCGCAGCGCACATCGCCCGAGATCAGGTTGAACAGCGTCGTCTTGCCCGCGCCGTTCGGCCCCAGGATGCCCAGCGTCTCGCCTTCGCCCACCGACAACGAGATGCCGTCGGTGACCTTGAGCGCGCCGTAGGACTTGGAGACGTTGTGCAGGGCCAGCATTTGATTCAGCGCGAAGCGCCAGTTCACTCCTTCCCCCTCGACGGGGGAAGGCAGGGATGGGGGTGAAATGGTGGCAGTGAGACGGCGTCGAGGGGGAGGGGGCCACCCACAAGGCGGGGCCAGAAATCACATCAACTTCAACGTGCCCCCCGTCGGGATGTTCTTCGCCGCCTCGTTGTTGACGATGGTCAGCTCCATCTTGTACTTCTTGCCCTTGCCCCACTGGCCCAGCACCAGCGGCGTCTTGCTGATGTTCCTGAACGGGCCGGGGCCGCCGAACTTCACCGGGCCGACCACGCTGTCGATGCTGGTGGCGGCCAGCGCGTCGCGCAGGTCCTTGGGCCCCACGCCCTTGCTTCGCTTGAGCACATCGGCAGCCACTTCGAACAGCGCATGCGCGAAGCCGATCGGCTGCGTCCACTGCTTCTTGCTGCCCGCCTCGTAGGCGTCGGCCAGCGCCTTCGCGCTTTGCTTGGTGAGGGACGACGTGAACGGGTGCGACGGACTCCACCAGACCTCGGTGGTCAGGCCGTCGCCCAGGTCGCCCAGCGCCTCGATGGCCCCCGGAAACAACAGCGCCTTGCCCAGCGTGATGACCTTGGGCTTGAAGCCCTGCTGGCGTGCCTGCGTCAGGAACGTCTTGGCGTCGGGCGGGATCACGACGCCGGTGACGATCTCGACGCCGTCCTTCTTGAAGGCGGCGATCTGCGCGCTGAAGTCCTGTGTGCCGTTCTGGAAGCGGCCTGGGTCGGTCAGCGTGTAGCCCATCGCGGCCAGCGGTTTCGGGAAGCCCAGCTCCTTGTCGCCCCAGGCGTTGCCATCACCGTCGTTCGGGAACAGGCCGCCCACCTTCTTGTTGGTGCTGACTGTTTTCCAGCCATTGGTGAAGTTCGCGATCACGTCTTCCAGGCCCCAGAACAGGTGGTACGTGAAATTGAAGCCTTTCGCCGGGTCGCCCTTGCGGCCGAAGAACCACGGCTGCCACGGCACCACGCTGGAGATGCAGGGCACCTCGTTCAGCTCGCACACATCGCTCACCGGGTTGGCGGTTTCGGGCGTGCCGGCGGTCAGCATCAGCGCCACTTTTTCTTTCAGGATCAGGTCACTCGCCACCTCGCCGGCGCGGTTCGGGTTCGACTGGCTGTCCTTCAGCACGATCTGCACCGCGTACGGCTTGCCGCCCACGCTGACGCCATCCTTGAAGGCCGCCTTCATCTGCTCGATGACCCATTTGTCGGCCTCGCCGAAGGGCGCGAGCGGGCCGGTCTGCGGCGAGACGTAGCCGATCTTGACCGTGTCGGCAGCGAGCGCCAGCTTCGACGCGCTCAGCCCGGCTGCGGCGGTGACGCCTTGGACGAATGTTCTGCGGTTCAGGCTCATGGGTGTCTCCTTGGGGTTGGAATGAACGAGCGACTTCAGGGCTGCGGTGAACTGCCGTCGAACGCCCGCTGAAGCAGCGCGCGCAGTGCGTCGCGCGCCAGCGGCCGCGGGT
>JANNEI010000296.1:0-2980 GCA_031378565.1 Burkholderiales bacterium | reverse complement strand
GCAGGGCGGCCCCATCGCCTGGGGTGCGCAAGACTGCTCGGCACACGAGCCGGGTGCCTACACCGGTGAGGTTGCCGCCGTCATGCTGGCCGAGTTCGGTTGCCGGTACGTGCTGGTCGGGCACTCCGAGCGGCGCGCCCTGCACGGCGAGTCGGATCAGCTTGTCGCCGACAAGGCCAAACTGGCTTTGGCACACGGCTTGACACCCATCGTCTGCGTCGGTGAAACCTTGGCCGAACGTGAAGCCGGGCAGACCGACGCCGTGGTGAAGCGGCAGTTGTCGGTCGTGATTCACACGCTTGCTCACTGCATTTCTCAAGTCGTCGTGGCGTATGAGCCGGTGTGGGCGATCGGCACCGGCAAGACCGCCACCATCGAGCAGGCGCAAGCCGTCCACGCGGTGCTGCGTTCGCAATTGAACGCAGCCACCGAGAAGGCATCTCAGATGCAAATTCTGTACGGCGGCAGCGTCAAGGCCGACAACGCAGCCAAGCTGTTTTCGCAGCCCGACATCGACGGCGGGCTGATCGGAGGGGCCTCTCTCAAGGCGGTTGATTTCGCCGCCATCTGTCGCGCGGCGGTTTGACGCTGCGCCCGAATTTCCTGGAGCTTTGAAGACATGAACTGGATACTGAATGTGGTGGTGCTGGTGCAGATCCTGACCGCCCTCACGATGATCGGCCTGGTGCTGGTGCAGCACGGCAAGGGGGCCGACATGGGCGCGTCGTTCGGCAGCGGTGCGTCGGGCAGCTTGTTCGGTGCCACTGGCAGCGCGAACTTCCTGTCGCGTTCCACCGCAGTCTGCGCGGCCGTGTTTTTTGCGTGCACGCTGTCGCTGGCGTACATGTCGAACGAGCGTTCGCGCGCACCGTCGGGCAGCGTGCTGGACCGCCCCAGCGCCCTGGTTCCGGCCGCCGACGTTCCCGCCTCCGGTGCTGCCCAGATCCCTGGCGCGCCGGTGCCAGCGCAGCCTGCCGCGGTGGTACCGGCGGTGGTGCCGCCTGTAGCGGCATCCGGTGCTGCGGCCATTCCGTCCAGGTAAGCCAGCGCCGGTTTTCAGGCGTCGCTTCGGTCTTGCTGCACCGCAGCGAATCTGCCGGGACGGCCCCGCTTTGAGGTTAGAATTCTGAGCTGTTTGGAGCGCAATTCCTCACGCCATCCAAGCAGCTTTTTGCCGACTGTTTTGCTCGGCCGACGTGGTGAAATTGGTAGACACGCTATCTTGAGGGGGTAGTGGCGAAAGCTGTGCGAGTTCGAGTCTCGCCGTCGGCACCAGATCTTCTTGTCCTTGCGTTTGACGACGCTCCCAGGACACCTGCAAGAACCGAAGCCAGAACCGAAATACCACCATGAATCTGGAACCCTACCTGCCGGTCATCTTGTTCATTCTGGTCGGTGTGGCAGTCGGTGTGGTTCCTCAGGTCATCGGCTTCGTTTTCGGCCCCAACCGGCCCGACGCGGCCAAGAACTCACCATACGAATGCGGCTTCGAGGCCTTCGAAGACGCGCGCATGAAATTCGACGTGCGCTACTACCTCGTCGCGATTCTCTTCATCCTGTTCGACCTCGAAATAGCCTTCCTGTTTCCGTGGGCTGTTTCGCTGCGCGAAATCGGTGCCACTGGCTTCTGGGCGATGATGGTTTTCCTCGCCATCCTCGTCGTCGGCTTCGCGTACGAATGGAAAAAGGGTGCCCTGGATTGGGAATGACGACGCGACGTACCAGAGAGCAACAGCATGGGCATTGAAGGCGTACTGAAAGAAGGCTTCGTCACCACGAGCCTGGACACCGTCATCAACTGGTCGAAGACTGGCTCGTTGTGGCCGATGACGTTCGGGCTGGCATGCTGCGCGGTCGAGATGATGCACGCCGGTGCGGCGCGCTACGACATCGACCGCTTCGGCATGTTGTTTCGCCCCAGCCCTCGGCAAAGCGACCTGATGATCGTGGCCGGCACACTGTGCAACAAGATGGCGCCGGCGCTGCGCAAGGTCTACGACCAGATGGCCGAGCCGCGCTGGGTGCTCAGCATGGGCTCGTGCGCGAACGGCGGTGGCTACTACCACTACAGCTATTCGGTGGTGCGCGGCTGCGACCGCATCGTGCCGGTGGATGTGTACGTGCCGGGCTGCCCGCCGACAGCCGAGGCGCTGCTGTACGGAATCATGCAGTTGCAGGCGAAGATTCGCCGCGAAAACACGATCGCGCGCTGACATGATCGACAGTCCCTCTTTGCCCGCGGCGTCGTCGAGCCGCATTGAAATGCTGCGGGCTGCCGTTACCTCGGTGCTCGGAGAGCGAGTCAAGAAGCTGGTCCTCGATCGCGGCGAACTCACGCTGACCGTTTCCGCTGCCGACTACCTGGCGGTGGCCGTCAAGCTGCGTGACGAGCCGTTGCTGAAGTTCGAACAATTGATCGACATCTGCGGAGTCGACTACTCCAGCTACCGCGACCAGGCCTGGGACGGCATGCGCTTTTGCGTGGTCTCGCACCTGCTGTCCGTCGGCCACAACTGGCGTGTGCGCCTGAAGGTGTTCTGCGTTGACGACGACATGCCGACGGTGGCTTCGCTGAACGACGTGTGGAGCGCGGCCAACTGGTTCGAGCGCGAAGCGTTCGACCTCTACGGCATCATTTTTGAAGGCCACCTCGACCTGCGCCGCATCCTGACCGACTACGGCTTCATCGGCCACCCGTTCCGCAAAGACTTCCCGACCACTGGCCACGTCGAGATGCGCTACGACCCCGAACAGAAGCGCGTGATCTACCAGCCGGTGACCATCGAGCCGCGCGAGATCACGCCGCGCATCATCCGCGAAGACAACTACGGCGGCATCCATTGAGGCGCGCTCATGGCTGACATCAAGAACTACACGCAGAAGCGCATTCCGTCCCAGGCCTGGTCGCGGTAGCTGGAGTAGTCGACTCCGCAGATGTCGATCAATTGTTCGAACTTCAGCAACGGCTCGTCACGCAGCT
>JANNEI010000292.1:0-19465 GCA_031378565.1 Burkholderiales bacterium | reverse complement strand
CGTGCGAACGTTGGAGAAAGTCAAATGCAGATCGGCATGATCGGGCTGGGTCGAATGGGTGCCAGCATGGTGCGGCGCTTGATGCGCAAGGGCCATGAATGCGTCGTCTACGCCAGAAAACCGCCTGCGGTCGCGAGCCTTGAGAAAGACGGTGCCCTCGGGGCCGCGTCGATTCAGGAGATGGTGGCGTTGATGCCCGCCCCGCGCGCGATCTGGCTGATGGTGCCCGCCGCGGCGGTGGATTCGGCGCTGGGCGACCTGGCACCTCTCCTCGAAGCCGGCGACATCGTCATCGACGGCGGCAACTCCTGGTACCGCGACGACATTCGGCGAGCCACCGGGTTGCAGGCACGGGGCATCCGCCATCTCGATGTGGGCACCAGCGGCGGCATCGCCGGGCTCGACCGTGGCTACTGCTTGATGATCGGTGGCGAGGTCGACGACTTCGAGCACCTGCGGCCGGTCTTTGCAGCCCTGGCCCCGGGCATTGCTGCCGCCACGCCGACGCCCGGCCGAACAGCGGCAGCGGGCAGCGCCGCCGAGGGTTACCTGCACTGCGGCCCGCATGGTGCCGGGCACTTCGTCAAGATGGTCCACAACGGCATCGAGTACGGTTTGATGGCCGCCTACGCCGAAGGCTTGAACATCCTGCGGCGTGCCAACGTGGGCAAGTTCACCGGCCAGGACGACGCAGAAACCACACCGCTGCGCAGCCCCGAGTTCTATCAGTATGAGATGAACCTGCCCGAGATCACCGAGGTCTGGCGCCGGGGCAGCGTCATCGGCTCGTGGCTGCTCGACCTGACCGCGGCCGCCTTGCTGCGCGACCCCGAACTCGCAGGCTTCAGTGGCCGTGTCTCCGACTCGGGGGAGGGGCGGTGGACGATCCTGGCGGCGATCGACGAGGCGGTTCCGGTGCCTGTGCTCAGCGCGGCGCTGTTCGAGCGCTTCAGCTCACGCGGAGACGCCGACTATGCGAACCGAATCCTGTCGGCCATGCGGCGCGAATTCGGCGGCCATGACGAGAAGCCCGTTGCATGAGCGCAGCGGCGACGCTGCCTGCGCGGCAACCGATGAGCCATCCCGAAAGGACGTTTCCATGAACGACATCGAGTCGAACTTCAACGCCAGCGTCATTCCCACCCTGCGATACCGCGACGGGCAGGCCGCGATCGACTGGTTGTGCAAGGCATTCGGGTTCAGGCAGCACCTGGTGGTGCCCGAGACGGGCGGTGCCATTGCGCACGCCCAGCTGGTCTACGGGAACGGCATGATCATGCTCGGCTCGGCAGCCAACAACGAATTCCACACGCTCGTCAAGTCGCCGCTTGAGAGTGGCGGCATCGGCTCACAAAGCGTCTACATCATCGTTGCCGACGTCGACGCCCACTACCGGACAGCCGTTGCCGCGGGTGCGCAGATCGTGATGGACATCAAGGACGAGGACTACGGCGGCCGGGCCTATTCGTGCCGTGACCCCGAGGGCCACGTCTGGAACTTCGGCAGCTACGACCCCTGGGCCTGATGAGCGCCCCAGGCCGACGACACACTCACCGGATCGTCAACGCCTCACCGTCGTGATGAGGGTCCAGATTCTGGTTCCTGGCGCTGACTTCAACCCCGACGCCGCGGTAGCCAGTGAAACGGTACGACGCATCGAACATCGGCTCGCCGCTGATCCGAAAACGTTGCTGGGTGCCGTCGGCATTCACACGACTGAAGGCAAAATTCTGGAACGGTTGCCGGGCGGCGATGGTTGCCTTCAGCACCTCGCGCTGGGCTTCATTCCAGCCCGTTGTTTCGCCGCCGCTCGGCGCACCGAGGAAGGCGGTCATGCGGAAGCCCAGCATTTCCAGCACCGGCCCGGAAACCTGGGTGAAGGAGCCGGTCTCGTTCTGCTCCCAATACCAGTCGGACGCCAGCGCGGTGAGGTGGCGAAAGCGGTGTTCACTTTCACTCAGTTCGGCGGTCCGTTCCTGCACCGTCCGTTCCAGCTCCTCGTTGTAGCCTTCGAGCTTCTTGTAGAGCAGTCGCACTTCCAGCATGTTGTGGATGCGCGTCTTGACCTCGACCAGGTCGAACGGCTTGCTGATGAAATCCTTTGCGCCGCCTTGCAAGGCGCGCAGCTTGTGGCCCGGCTGCGCCGTCAGCACGATGACCGGAAGGTAGCTGTCGGCGATCACTTTCCTGAGCGATTCCATGACCTGGAACCCATCCATCTCGGGCATCTGCAAATCGAGCAGGATCAGGTCGAAGCGATGTTTGCAGTGCAGCGCGCACACATCCTGCGGGCTCGTGGTCGACATCAGGTTGGCGTAGCCGGCTTCGCTCAGCAAGCGCTCCAGCAATTGAACGTTCGCACGCTGGTCGTCCACGATCAGGATGCTGGCGTCGAGAATGTCGGTGGCGCTGAACATCATTCGTGGTCCTTTGAGAAAGACGAGCCCGCTCTTGCAAACTTCAGCGCCTCGTCCAGTGTGTCCATCAACTCGCTGACCTTGATGGGCTTGGTGAGGTAGCGGAAAAACCCAGCCTCCAGCCCTTTGACGATGTCGTGCGGCATCGCGTTGGCGCTGAGCGCGATCACCGGAATGCGACTGGTCGCAGCGTCGGCGGCCAGAATCCGCAAGGCTTCGATGCCGCTGATGCCGGGCAGGTTGATGTCCATCAGGATCACGTCGGGGCTGGACGCGCGGGCAATCTCGACGCCGCGCTGGCCGTCCCGCGCGCTCATCAGCCGAAGGTCCGGCCGACGTGCGATCAGTTTGTCGATCAGCATCAGGTTGGCCGGGTTGTCCTCGACATACAGCAAGGTTCGCAACGCCGAGTCGGGTTCAACCCGCACCGAGGCGGCAATCGACGGCTCCGCGGCGTCGCAGACCAGTTCCGGCGCGGCCGACGAATTCAACTCGATCCAGAACACACTGCCCACGCCGACCGTGCTCTCGGCCCCGATCGCACCCCCCATCAGCTCGATCAGGCGCTTGCTCACGACCAGGCCGATGCCCGTGCCTTCTTCAGCGCCCGCCTCTTGTCCGAGGCGATTGAACGGCTGGAAGAGTTGGTCCAGCTGTTCGGCGGTCAGTCCCTTGCCGGTGTCCCTAAAGCTCATGCGCACACGTTGCGGGCTGATGGCACTGCAAGTCACTTCCACCATGCCCGCGGCGCGGTTGTACTTGATGGCGTTGGAGAGAAGATTGATCAGAACCTGCTTCACACGGATTCGGTCGGCCTTGACGAAGAACGGGTCGTCGAACTTCGGAAACTGCATCCGGATACCGCTCTTTTGCGCCTGAGGTTCGATCATCGTCTGGCAGTCGTTGAGCACCTCGGACAGCGACATGCATTCAGACGAAAGCGACAGCTTGCCGGATTCGATCAGCGACAAATCGAGGATCTCGTTGATCAACTCCAGCAAATACCAGCCCGCCTGGAGAATCTGGTCGATGCTGTCCTTCTGGCCCTGTGTGGGCACCGGGGAACCCGATTCCATCAGCTGGGCGAAGCCGAGGATCGCGTTGAGCGGCGAGCGCAACTCGTGGCTCATGCTGGACAGGAAATCCGACTTGGCGAGGTTGGCTCTTTCGGCCGCGAACCTGGCCGCCTCGAGCTCGACGTTGGTGTCTTGCAGCGCCTGGTCCAGGCGCTTGCGCTCGGTCACGTCGCGGGCAGCAACGATCACGCCTTGCAGCGTTCTGTCCCGGTCGTGGAAGGTGGTCGCGTTGCACGACACCACGGTTCTCTTGCCGGCCCTGGAGCGTGCGGTGAGTTCGTGGTTGGTGACCTTTTTTTCGCTCAGCACGAGCTTGATGGCCGCCTCCGCCCGCTCCGGGTCGGTGAAGTAGTTCTTGAACGGGGCACCGATCAGTTCGTCGCGCGTGCAATCGGTCAGCGCCTCCATCTGCTTGTTGACATCAGTGATGATTCCCGACGGGTCGGTGGTGATCAGTGCGTCGATGTTGGATTCGATCAGCGAGCGCGTGTAGAAGTGCTGGTCGCGCAGGCGCTGGTCGAGCTTTTTTTGCTCGGCTTCGACCTGCTTGCGCGCGGTGTTGTCGGTGCCGATCAGCAGGTAGCCAATGATCGCTTCCTGCGCATCGCGCAACGCCGTCACCGACACCACCGCCGGGAAGCGGCTGCCGTCCTTGCGGATGTAGGTCAGCTCGTAAATGTCTTCGATGCCGCGTGAAGCCTTGAACACCAGCGCCTCGAATCCGGGGGTGATTCGCGTCCCCAGTTCGGCACTCAGCGCCTTGGCCCGCGCGATGACTTCCAGTGGGTCTGAAATGTCGGCAGGCGTGATCTTGTTCAGCACGTCCGCGGCGGGGTAGCCGAGCATGCGTTCCGCGCCAACATTGAAAATCTGGATCACGCCGTTGGCATCGGTGGCGATGCTGGAGAAGTTGGCGCTGTTGAAAATCGCCTTCTGCAATGCCCCGGTTTTCAGCAGCGCTTCCCGACGCTGAACCTCGGCCCCGGCCATCGCACCGTCGACGATGTCGGCAAGCGGCGAGATATTCTCTGATTCGGACATGAGCGCAACCCGTGGAGAGCGTAGAACGACCAGAAATGGAACTGCGCCTGTCCGGCCGTCAAGGGTGACTTCGGCTCTTCGACGGTCGACGATTTGACGTTTTACAGCATGCTCTCTCATCTTCGCGCTCTGCTGGCGACTCGTCTGTGCGCTGGCACACACAAGCCTTAGCAGCAGCGCGTCGCGATCACGCAGCACTCACCGGCCGGGAAGTGCTGGGTACAGTCCACGACATGCCAAGCCGACCCGTTCTCATTCTTGCCTCGTTGACCGCGCTGCTGGCCGGCCTTCTCGGCTGGTGGATTCTGCGCGCCCCCACCGTGCCCGCCATCAGCCTGCAACTGGCCCCGTTGGTGCGCACACTTCAGTTCTCCGGCCGCGTGGCAACGCTGTCTCGGGTGGACGCGGGCAGCACGCTCACCGGACGGGTGCTGGAGGTGGCAGTGATCGAAGGCGCGCAGGTCAGGAAGGGCGACCTGCTGGTGCGGCTTGAAAGCGCTGAGTTGCGGGCCGTGCTCGAACAGGCGCAGGCCAGCGAGCGCCAGGCCGTGGCGCGTCTCGCGGGCCTGCGCAGCACCGGGCGCAGCAGCGCGCAGGCCAGCATGGCGCAGGCCGATTCAGTGCTGTCGGCCGCACGCGCCGACTTGCGCAGAACACAGGATCTGGTGGCCAAGGGCTTCGTCAGCGAGGCGCGACTTGACGAGGCGCAGCGCGTTGCCGCCGTCGCGCAGGCGCAGCAGGTCAGCGCACGCGCTCAAAGTGCGGCCAATGCCGACCAGGGCACCGACGTGGCCCAGGCCCAAGCCCAACTGGCGTCATCGCGTTCCGCCGCCGAGGCTGCGCAGGCACGCCTGGCGCAGGCCGTGCTGACCGCTCCTGCCGACGCGGTGGTGCTGGCGCGCCTGGTCGAACCCGGCCAGATCGTGCAGCCAGGGCGCGCCCTGCTGAGCCTTGCGCTGGTCGGCCCGATGCAACTGGTGGCGCAGGTGGATGAGCGCTACCTGGAACAACTGCGGGTGGGCCAGACGGCGAGCGTGCTGGCCGATGCGTTTCCAGAGCAACGCTTTACCGCGCGCGTTCTGTCGATCGCGCCGGTGGTGGATGCGCAGCGCGGCGCGATCGAAGTCAAGTTGTCGTTGCAGCCGCCGCGCCCGGCGTTTCTGCGCGAAGACATGACGCTGTCGATCGGAGTCGAGACGGCACGCCGCGACTCTGCGCTGGTGGTGCCGATCGGTGCGCTGCGCGGCGATGGCTCGGCCGCCGATGTCGAGGTGCTGGTCGAGCGCGACGGCCGTGCCGAATCGCGCAAGGTGCGCCTGGGCCTGCGCACGCTGGAGGCTGCCGAGGTGCTCGACGGGCTGGGCGTCGGTGACGTGGTGTTGCTCGCTGCCGCGTTGAAGCCCGGGGCGCGGGTTCGCGCCGACACGGCCGTCCGGCCGGCAGCAGCGCGCAGCGCCGCGGGCGGCAGTGGCAAAGGGACGCGCGAAGACGCTGGCTCGGCCTTGACCAACGCCGTCGGGCGTTAAACCCGATGCCCAACGCCGTCGACCGTTGAATCCGATGCCCAACGCTGTCCGTCGCTGAGCCCGATGCCAAGCTGGTTCGGATTCGAACGCCAGGTCGCGATGCGCTTTCTGCGCGAAGGTCGCATGCAGACCGTGCTCATCATCGTCGGCGTGGCGGCGGGCGTGGCGGTGGTCGCCTACATCTCGGCGCTGATCACCGGCCTGCAGCGCAACACGCTGGAAAAGACGCTGGGCGCGCAGGCGCACGTGACTGTGAGCGCGCTCGACGACGTCGTGATCACCGCGCGTCCTGCGTCGGCGGGCACGCACACGCTGGTGCAGACGCAGCCGCGGGCGCAGCGGCCGCGCTCGATCGCCAATTGGCGCTTGCTGGTGCCGGTGCTGGAGGCGCTGCCCGACGTCGCCGCCGTGTCGCCGATGGTCTCCGGCGCTGGCCTGGCGGTGCGCGGCGAGGCCTCGAAATCGATCGCGCTGGTCGGTGTCGATCTCGACCGCTACGACCGAATCGTGGGCCTGCGCGCCAAGGTGGTGGCCGGGCAGGCGAGGCTGGGTCCGGGCGAAGGCATCATCGGCCGCGAACTCGCCGACGACCTGGGCCTGCGGGTGGGCGACCGCGTGAGCCTGGTCACCGGCACCGTCACCGATTCCCTGCGTGTCACTGCTGTGGTCGACCTGGGCGTGCGCGAACTGAACCGCCGCACCGTGATCGTGCCGCTGCGCACGGCGCAAAGCCTGGTCGGGCTGCCGGGCGGCGCGACCAGCCTGGACCTGGTGCTGCACGACGTCTGGACCGCGCAGGCCTTGGCAGCGCGGCTTTCGCAGAGCTATCCGTACAAGGTCGAGAGTTGGCAGCAGGCCAATGCGCAACTGGTGTCGGCGTTGAACGCGCAGTCGATCAGCACGGGACTGATCCGCGCTGTGGTGATGGTGGTGGTGGCGTTGGGCATCGCCAGTGTGCTGGTGGTGTCGGTGGTGCAGAAGCGCCGCGAGATCGGCATCCTGCGCGCGATGGGTGCCACGCGAGGGCAGGTGATGCGGGTGTTTCTGCTGCAGGGGGCGATCGTGGGCGCGCTGGGCTCGACGCTCGGCGTGTTGTTTGCCGTGGCGCTGATCTGGGCATTCACGAGCCTGGTGCGCGGTTCGGACGGGCTGCCGCTGTTCGCGATCACGCTGAGCCCGGCGCTGGCGTTGCAGGTGGCGGGCATCGCCACCCTGTGCGGGGTGCTGGCCGCCGTGGCACCGGCGCGTCGGGCCGCCAGGCTCGACCCGGCCCAGGCGATCCGCATGTGATGGGTCGCGCGTGAACGAAACCACCCCGCCCCTGATCGAGCTTGGCGACATCCGCAAAAGCTACAACCAGGGCCTGCCGAACGAGGCCGAAGTGCTGCACGGCCTGTCGTTCGTCATCGGCCGGGGCGAGTTCGTCGCGCTGATCGGCCCGTCGGGCTCGGGCAAGAGCACCCTGCTCAACATCGTGGGGCTGCTCGAACGCGCAACCTCCGGCAGCTACCGCATCCAGGGTGAGGAAACGAACGCCCTCGACGATGCGGGCCTGACCTTGCGCCGGCGTGCGGCGCTGGGCTTCGTGTTCCAGTTTCACCACCTGTTGCCGGCCTTCACGGCGCTCGAGAACGTGACCTTGCCCGCACTGATGCGCGAAGGTCGGGTCAGCCCGGCGCAGCGCGAACGAGCCCGCGCGGTGCTGAAGGCCGTGGGGCTCGAGAACGCGATGGGCAAGCGGCCGGGCGAACTGTCGGGCGGGATGCAGCAACGCGTGGCGATCGCCCGCGCCCTGGTTCTCGAACCGCCGCTGGTGCTGGCCGATGAGCCCACCGGAAACCTCGACCGCGCCTCATCCGACGAAGTCTTCGCGTTGATGCGGCGCATGCACGCAGAATTGAAGATATCGTTCCTGGTGGTGACTCACGACCCCCGCCTGGCCGCGCGCTGCGACCGCGTGATCGAACTGGTCGACGGACGCATCGAACGCGATGAGGAAGTCAAGGCGTCGACGCGAGAGCGGTGACGCCTTCATTCGTCGGTGCAGACATCAAACTGCCCGCCGCGTCGCGTGACTTCGATCGCAATGCTTGCAGGCATGGGTGCGTTCGAGTGGCTCGAACGCCGCAAGCCGTCAGCCGTCCCGCGCGCGGCCTGAGCCCACGCGCTGAACGCAGCCGAGGCAGTCAGCGCCCCATTTCCTTCAGGTAGTCGGCCCGGGCGGCGATGGCGGTGTCGGCGAAATCAGAGAACACGCCGTCCAGCCCCAGCCGATAGAACTGAAGGTATTCTGCTTTCGGGTCACCCTTGTAGTCAGCCGCCAATCGGCGCTGTTCGTTGCGGAAGGTGTACGCATGCACGAACAACCCTGCCTTGTGCGCATCGGCAATCAGCGTGGTCGCAGGCTGCGACGTCGCTTCGGTCAGGCTGACCTTGCCGTCGTTGTTGAGGTCGACTCCCTTCATCGGCACGATGTAGGGCTTCCATGGGCCGATGCCGTCGGCATAGGTCTTGATCTCTGCCAGCCCGGCGGGCGTGACCATCACGCTGAACAGACGCAAGTCGCCGACCTTGGTCCAGTCGTACGGCCGGTCGTAGGGCGCGGCGTAGGTCAGGGTGCCCGCTGTCAAGTTGTAGTCGTCGGCGTCGATCAGCTGGATCAGCCGCGTGTTCAGGCCCTTGCTGCGCATCAGTTTCAGGCTGCCGGGCTCGAAGCTCTGCACGAAGATCGGTGCCGTCTTGCTGTTCCATCCTGCCGCATTGATCATCGCGACCAGGGTGTCTTCCAGCGGGAACCCCAGGTCACGGTGGTAGGTCGGATTCTTGGTTTCGGGGTACACGGCGATTGCACGGCCCAGCCTGGCGCTTTCCGACTTGGCCAGGTCGATGATTTCCTGAAAGCTCACCACCTTGTACAGCCCGTTGTATTGCTGCGGGCGCTCGGCGTCGGTTGAAATGCCGCCCAGTTCCTTGATCTCGGCGAGGGTGAAGTCATGCGCGAACCAGCCGGTTTGCTTTTCGCCGTCAACCAGCCAATCCACCCGCTTGCGGTTGGCGAACTGCGGCAAGGTCGCCACGTTGGTGCTGAAAACCAGGTTCGGGTCGTGGCGGGCGATCAGCACGCCGTCCTTGGTGGAGACGAGGTCGGGCTCGATCGCATCGGCACCCAGGTCGATCGCCTTCTGATAAGCCTCCAGCGTTTCTTCAGGCAGGTAGCCCGACGCGCCGCGGTGCGCCACGACAAGCGGTGCCTGGCCGTCCAGCGTGGGCAAAGGAGCCAGGTCGTTGCTGCCGCCACAGGCAGCGACGCCGGCAACAAGGGCCGCGGCCAACATGTGCCGCGCGGTGAATCTTGGTTGGGTCATCTTGTTCTCTCGAAAGGTGAGGTTGCTGGGGCTGCCTGCGCAGGATCAAGCCGGGTGATGACGCGCAGATGACAGCATGTTGACGCTCGCTTGACACGTGGCCGCAACGACCTGGCCGCAACGAACCTGAAAGTGCGGTCTCGATCAGACTTTTTCGCCCATGTTCGAGTCGAGGGCTGCCTTGTAGACCGACTGCCGGGGTTGTGCGAACACGCGGCGCACCATCGGCTCGAACTCGCCAATCGGCAGCGTTTCGGTCTTGGGGTCGAAGGCAGGGTTGTCGTACAGCTCGATGAACTCCGCGGTCCGCTCGTAGTGCGGGTGGGCTCTGAACATGTCACGCATGTTGCGGTCCATGCCGATGTGGTGGAAGAAGTTGTAGCCCTGAAAGATGCCGTGGTTCTGCACCATCCAGTGATTGGCCTCGCTGACGAAGGGCTTGAGGATCGCGGCTCCCACCTCGGGGTGATTGAACGAGCCGAGGGTGTCGCCAATGTCGTGCAGCAAGGCGCAGACCACGTACTCCTCGTCGCGGCCCGCGCGCAGCGCCAGGCTGGCGGTTTGCAGGCAGTGGCTGTAGCGGTCGACGGGGAAGCCGCCGTAGTCGCCGTCGAGCAGCTTCAGGTGGGCCAGCACGCGGTCGGGCAAGCCTTTGCCGAACCGCACGAACTCAACGCCTATTCTTTGCCAGTCTTGCTGGGTGCTGAGATCCATGCGGGTGAAAGTGGCCCGGTCGTTCATCGAGGTCTCCTTGTGCAAAAGTCGCCGACGGTCGGGTCAGTCGAGCACGCCGCCGAGTCGCGTACGGCCGTGGCCGGTCAACAATGAACGTTGGACGAATGACTGCCGTGCCTCGCAGTGCGCCTATCAACGCTACAGAAACGAGAAACAGCCCGCTGGACGACGGGCTGTTTCGGCTGATAAACGCTCGGCCCTCAACCGGCCAGCAAAGATGACTCTGCGTCGACGTGCAATGCGCCTGCATCTGCGGGTACGGTGGCAACGTCCACCGGCTGGATGTTTTGCGCCAGTTGGCCTTTGGGGCCTTGCACCAGATCGAAGTTGACCTTCCCACCTTGCTTCAAGGTCCGAAAGCCGTCCATCTGGATGGCCGAGAAGTGCGCGAATACGTCCTCGCCACCTTCCTGGGGTTCGATGAACCCGAAGCCTTTGGCGTCATTGAACCATTTGACTGTGCCAATTGCCATGCTGCACCTCCGTTTTACGACATCGAATTTTGGCTGCGCAGGCGCACCGCTGTCAAGGCAATGACAGACTTGCCGGCACGGGATGCTGGACAAGCTCTGGTCAGGCGTTCAATGCCAGGCTCAGCCAAGCCGATCGCAGGGATTGCAGGCGGCTTGCTTGGCTTCTCCAGGGTTGCACTTCACCCACATGGCTCAATATGACCACGCATGAAACACAACGAGGCAACTCGATAGAATCCGCTCATGCCAGCAGACAAACCGAAGCCGCCGGATGCCCCGATTCAACCCGTGCTCCCCGACCGTGGTCAGGGTGCCGTGGTGGTCGAGCGAAAAGCGGCCAAGACGGTTCCGCCGCGCATGTTCCAGGTTGTTCTTCTCAATGACGACTACACGCCAATGGAGTTTGTGGTGATGGTGCTGCAGGAATATTTCAAACGCGACCTTGAAACCGCCACCCAGATCATGCTGAAAATTCACCATGAAGGACGTGGCATTTGCGGTGTCTACTCCAAGGACGTCGCTGCGACAAAAGTGGAACTGGTGCTGGCCGCCGCAAGGCGCGGTGGGCACCCATTGCAATGCATTATGGAGGCCGCATGATTGCCCAAGAGCTCGAAGTCAGCCTGCACATGGCGTTTGTCGAAGCACGCCAGCAACGACATGAATTCATCACCGTCGAGCACCTGCTGATGGCGTTGCTGGACAACCCGTCCGCCGCCGAGGTGCTGCGAGCGTGTTCGGCCAACATCGACGATCTGCGCAAGAGCCTGGCGCAGTTCATCAAGGAAAACACGCCCACGGTGGGTGGCTCCGACGAGGTCGACACGCAACCCACACTCGGCTTCCAGCGAGTGATCCAGCGCGCGATCATGCACGTGCAGTCCACCGGCAGCGGCAAGAAAGAGGTCACCGGCGCGAACGTGTTGGTGGCCATCTTCGGCGAGAAGGATTCTCATGCCGTGTACTACTTGCATCAGCAAGGTGTTACGCGCCTGGACGTGGTGAACTTCATCGCTCACGGCATCAAGAAGTCCGACCCGCCCGAGTCCGCCAAACCCAGCGAGGGCAGCAACGGCGAGGGCGAAAAGGAAGAGGGCGACGGCAAAGGCTCGCCACTCGACCAGTTCACCCAGAACCTGAACGCGCTGGCACGCGACGGCAAGATCGATCCGCTGATCGGGCGCGACCACGAAGTCGAACGCGTGATCCAGATCCTGTGCCGCCGTCGTAAGAACAATCCGCTGCTGGTCGGTGAGGCAGGGGTGGGCAAAACCGCCATCGCCGAAGGCCTGGCCTGGCGCATCACCCAGAACGACGTTCCCGAGGTGCTTGCGAACGCCACCGTGTACTCGCTCGACATGGGCGCGTTGCTCGCCGGCACCAAGTACCGCGGCGATTTCGAGCAGCGCCTGAAGGGCGTCTTGAAGTACCTGAAGGACCAGCCGCACGCGGTGTTGTTCATCGACGAGATTCACACGCTGATCGGTGCGGGTGCGGCGTCGGGCGGAACGCTGGACGCCAGCAACCTGCTCAAGCCCGCACTCAGTTCGGGGGCGATGAAGTGCATCGGTGCCACCACCTTCGCCGAGTACCGCGGCATCTTCGAGAAAGACGCTGCGCTGTCGCGCCGGTTCCAGAAAATCGACGTGGTCGAACCCTCGGTCGAGCAGACGATAGAGATTCTGAAGGGCCTGAAATCGCGCTTCGAAGAACACCACAGCGTGAAGTACGCCTTGGGTGCGCTGCAAGCCGCCGCCGAGCTGTCGGCCAAGTTCATCAACGATCGCCATCTCCCCGACAAGGCGATCGACGTGATCGACGAGGCCGGCGCTGCGCAACGCATCCTGCCGAAAAACAAGCAGAAGAAGACCATCACGCGTGCCGAGGTCGAAGACATCGTGGCGAAGATCGCGCGCATCCCGCCGGCCAGCGTGTCCAACGACGACCGCTCCAAGCTGAAGAGCCTGGACCGTGATCTGAACAGCGTCGTGTTCGGCCAGGAGCCGGCGATTCAGGCGCTGGCGTCCGCCATCAAGATGGCCCGCTCGGGCTTGGGCAAACCGGATCGTCCGATCGGCTCGTTCCTGTTTTCCGGCCCCACCGGCGTCGGCAAGACCGAGGTCGCCAAACAGCTCGCTTTCGTGCTGGGCATCGAGTTGATCCGCTTCGACATGAGCGAGTACATGGAGCGCCATGCGGTCAGCCGCCTGATCGGTGCGCCACCGGGTTACGTGGGCTTCGACCAGGGCGGGCTGCTCACCGAGGCCATCAGCAAGAAGCCGCACGCGGTGCTGCTGCTCGACGAAATCGAGAAGGCACACCCCGATGTGTTCAATGTGCTGCTGCAGGTCATGGACCACGGCACCCTGACCGACAACAACGGACGCAAGGCCGACTTCCGCAACGTGATCATCGTGATGACCACCAATGCCGGTGCCGAGACGATGAACAAGTCTTCCATCGGGTTCACGAATTCGCGTGAGCAGGGCGACGAGATGGCCGATATCAAGCGCCTGTTCACGCCCGAGTTCCGCAACCGTCTCGACGCCATCGTCAGCTTCCGTTCGCTCGACGAGGACATCATCCTGCGGGTCGTCGACAAGTTCTTGTTGCAGCTCGAAAGCCAGCTCACCGAGAAGAAGGTCGAGGCCACCTTCACCGATGCGTTGCGCAAGCACCTCGCCAAGGCGGGCTTCGACCCGCTGATGGGTGCGCGCCCGATGCAGCGCCTGATCCAGGACACGATACGCCGCGCCCTGGCCGACGAACTGCTGTTCGGCAGGCTTGTCGACGGTGGTCGCTTGACGGTCGATGTCGATGCGGAGGGCAAGACGGTCCTCGACATTCAGCCGCTGAAGAAGACCGACAAACCGAACAAGGCTGAACCGGCGACTGCCTGACAACGCAAGCGCATAAAAAAAAAGGGAGCCTGCGGGCTCCTTTTTTTCATGACGTCAAGGCGAGTCGGCCGGGTCTTGCAGGTAGTAGTCGCTGAGCAAGGCGTACAGCGGCGCGTGCTGGCCGCGCAAGTCCAGCGGTGCGACGAAGAACGCCTCGGAGCACACGGCAAAAAACTCCTCGATCGACTCGGCCCCGTAAGGATCGATCAGAGTGTCGCGGCCGGCGGTTACCTGGCAACAAAAGTCGTCGTATTCGGCCGTCAAAGTGTGCAGCCAACGCTCGCGCGTGGCGCGCTGCTGTGGCGTTGTGATTCCGCCAGAGGCACCGCCGTCCATGTCCAGCACGTGTGCAAACTCGTGGATCACCACGTTGTAGGCCCAGGCAGACGATTCGCCTGCGCCTGCCACGTCGGGCCACGACAGCATCACCGGTCCGCCCTGCATCGCTTCGCCGGTGAGCGTTTCGTCGTACTCGTGGACCACCCCGTCGTCGTCGGTGACCACCCGCTGCGCCACCACCTCGTCGGGGTGGATCACGATGCCGACGAAACCGTCGTAGCGATGCAGGCCCAGCTTGAGCACCGGCAGGCAGGCCTGGGCGGCCACCGCCACCGCAACCTCGTCGTCGATGTGCATGCCGCCAGCCCCGCTGAACTCCTTGTTGTCCAGGAACAGGGTGGACAGCCGCCGAAGTTGATCGAGATCGGCGACCGAACGACGCGCGATGAACGGGTAGCGCGCCAGCGTCAACTGCCACAGCGCATCGGGAATCGCCCGGCGCTGCAGCGTGCTGTCGTTGCGGCGCTCACGCCACGCCTGCATCCAACGCGTCAGCACCTTCAACTGCCGGGTGACGCATGGGCGATGCCTGCGGGAGGCCTGCGGGTCAGGCCGCCGCGCCGCCAACGAAGCACTTCGGCACGCGGCTTCGATGCCGGTTCGGTGGTCGCCTCATCCAGGTCCCAGTCGCTCAGGACCCAGCGCACAAAGCCCGGTGCCATCGCCTCGGTGGCAGGGCGGTGCGTGTGACCGTGGATCATGGTGGGGGTGCCGGCCTCGTGCATCCAGCGCACGGCGGTGGCGGTGTCCACATCGAACCATTCGTCGGCTGATGCCGCCCGCTTGCGACGTTGGCTTTCGTCGCGAATCTGACGTGCCAGCTTGCGCCGTTCGGCTAGCGGGCGGGCCAGAAAATCGCGCTGCCAGGCTTCGCTGCGAACCTCGGCACGAAAGAGCTGGTAGGCCAGGTCAGACAGGCAAAGCGCGTCGCCGTGAACCAGCAGAATCCGCTCGGCGAAGGCCTGCAACACCGTGGGGTCGGGCAAGGCCAGCACACCGCAGGTTTTCAGCATGTCGGCACCCACCAGGAAGTCGCGGTTGCCGGGCATGAAGGCCACCGTGCAGCGCGACGCGGCATCGCCCAGCGCTTCGGCGCATCTGGCCTCGAAGCCGCTGTGACGCGCGTCGTCTCCCACCCACACCTCGAACAGATCGCCCAGAATGAAGACGGCCTGCGCATCGGTGAGGCGCAGGTGGGTCACGAACGCGTCGAAGGTGTGCGGGGTGGCGTCCGACAGATGCAGATCGCTGATGAAATCGATGTCGGTCCAGTCATCCGGGGCGCGCATTTCCCAGAAGGTGGGCAGGGGCAGCAGACCCTCGGTTGCCATCGCAGCGCGGCTGGCTCAGAGGAGCACGGCCTTCTCGATCACCACGTCGTCCAGCGGAACGTCGTCGTGAAACCCCTTGCGGCCCGTCTTGAGGTGTTCGATCTTGTCGACCACGTCGCTGCCCGACACCACCTTGCCGAACACTGCGTAGCCCCAGCCACTGGCGGTTTCGGACTTGAAGTCCAGGAACTCGTTGTCGCCTGCGTTGATGAAAAACTGGGCCGTGGCCGAATGCGGGTCGGATGTTCGCGCCATGGCCAGCGTGTAGCGCCTGTTCTTCAGTCCGTTGGAGGCTTCGTTCTTGATGGCGTCGTTGACCGCCTTCTGCTTCATGCCGGCGGCGAAGCCGCCACCCTGGACCATGAAGCCCTTGATGACGCGGTGAAACACGGTGCCGTCGTAGTGGCCGGCCTTCACGTACGCAATGAAGTTCTGCGCCGAAAGTGGCGCGTTCGCCTCGTCCAGTTCGATGCGGATGTTGCCGTGATTGGTCTGCAATTCGACGTTTTGGGTCATGTCATTTCTCCAGGGTGGCTTGCTTGATGACGACCGGCTCGAGCGGCACGTTTTCATACGGCCCTTTGGTACCGGTGGGGACAGCGCGAATCTTTTCGACCACGTCCATGCCCGAGGTCACCTTGCCGAACACGGCATAGCCGTTTCCGTCGCGCGAGGCGGCGGAGTTCAGGAAGTCATTGTCCTTGAGGTTGATGAAGAACTGGGCGGTGGCCGAGTCGGGTGCGTTGGTGCGAGCCATGGCCACCGTGCCCTTGGTGTTGGTCAGCCCGTTGCGACTTTCCAGCGCAATGGCGGCGCGGGTGGGCTTCTCTTTCAAGTCGGCGGTCATGCCGCCGCCCTGGATCATGAAGTTGCCGATCACGCGGTGGAACACAGTGCCGTCGTAGTGGCCGGCCTTCACGTAGCTGATGAAATTCTCGACCGACTTCGGTGCGCGGGCGGCATCGAGCTCGATCACGATGTCGCCCGCCGTGGTGGCAAGTTTGACCTTCTGCGCATGGGCGGGTGCCGCACTCAGCAGTGCCAGGCTCAGCGCCCCGAAGGCGGCACCGCGCAAAATCGAAAAGCTCAACGTCATCAATTGCTCCATCAAGGAATCAGGGTGTGTTGAGAGGCTTCGCCTCTTGAAGGGTGAGTTGTCTCAGCAGCGCCAGCCGGGTTGCGACACCCGCATTGCCCGGGTCCAGTTGGGCTGCCTTGGCATACGACTGGCTTGCCATCTGCAGCAACACGTCACCCAAGTTCTGGTGAGCCACGGCGTAGGTCGGGTTGGCCGTCAGCGCGGCCTCGAGCGCGACCCGAGCCTGGGCGTAGTCGCCGCGGGCGGCGTGGATCACCGCCAGGTTGTTGTAGGGCTCAGGCAAATCGGGGTGGTCCGCGCTGAGCTGCCGAAAGGTGACGACTGCGTCATCGGTGCGCTGCGAATCCGACTGCATCACGCCTTTCAGAAACCGCAGCTGCGGGTCTTTCGGTCGAGCCGCCAACAGGAGGTCGAGCTGGGTGAACGCCTGGCTGGTCTGCCCGTTGCGAAACAGCCGTGTCACGTCACTGGCGTCGTCTGCTGTGGCGCGGTTGCCCAGCATGAGCAGACAGCTCGCAGCCAGGACGCAGCAGCAGGATTGGAGTGGACTCATCGAAGAAGAAAATGCCGAGAGGGAAGGGAGCGTGGGAAGTGCCGGCAAGACGAATACGGTGCCCGATTGCCCGGTGGACTGCCCCGCTATACTGAAACGATTGTACGGTGCCAACAGGTGGCGACACACTGCGCAGGGTGTTGAAAGCAGTCGTGAATCCTCCCCGTGCAACGCTCCGAACGCTCGCGTCCAGTGGCTCCCCAGAGAGCCTCGAACATGCTGCCCTGAGAACGGGCCCGAACCCAACCACAGGCCCATGACTCTGCGCATTTTCAACACCTTGTCTCGCGCGACCGAGGTGTTCGTTCCGATCGAGCCCAACCGTGTGCGCATGTACGTTTGCGGCATGACGTTGTACGACCTGTGCCACATGGGTCACGCACGGTTCCTGATGGCGTTCGACGTGGTCTACCGCTGGCTGCAGGCCCTCGGTTTTGAGGTCACCTACGTTCGCAACATCACCGACATCGACGACAAGATCATCAAGCGCGCGCTCGAGCGCGGCATTCCGATTCGCCAGCTGGTCGACGAGATGACGGTTGCCATGCACCAGGACGTGGCCGCGCTCGGCATGGCCGCGCCCTCGGTCGAGCCGCGCGCCACCGATTTCGTTGCGCAGATGCTGTCGCTGATTGCCACACTCGAACAGAAAGGTCTGGCCTACCGCGCTTCGAGTGGTGATGTGAACTTCGCGGTGCGCAAGTTCCCCGGCTATGGCAAGTTGTCGGGCAAGTCCATCGACCAGTTGCGCGCGGGTGAACGCGTGGCCGTGCTCGACGGCAAGGAAGACCCGTTGGACTTCGTGCTCTGGAAGGCGGCGAAAGACAGCGAGCCCGAAGACGCCAAGTGGGACAGCACCTTTGGGCGCGGCCGGCCGGGCTGGCACATCGAGTGCTCGGCCATGAGCTGCGCGATTCTGGGCGAGCACTTTGACATCCATGGCGGCGGCATCGACCTGCAGTTTCCGCACCACGAGAACGAGATCGCACAGAGCGAGGGTGCGACCGGTCGGCCGTTCGTCAACTACTGGTTGCACAACGGTCACCTGAATGTCGACAACGAGAAGATGTCGAAGTCGCTCGGCAATTTCTTCACCATCCGCGATGTGCTCAAGCGCTACGACGGCGAAACGGTGCGCTTCTTCATGCTGCGCACGCACTACCGCAGCCCGCTGAATTTCAGTGACCTGAACCTGGACGACGCTCGCAATTCGCTGCGCAGGCTCTACACCGCGCTCGATGGCATCGACGTGCCCGACCCGCCGGTGGACTGGTCGCAGCCACAGGCAGCAAGCTTCATGGCTGCGATGAACGAAGACTTCAACACCTCGGCCGCGGTGGCGGTGCTGTTCGAGCTGGCGGGCGAAGTCAATCGTTCGCAGTCCCGGCAGGCAGCAGCGCTGCTGAAGAGCCTGGCCGGCGTGCTTGGCGTGCTGCAGCAAAGCCCGCGCGCCTACCTGCAAGCCGGCAGTGCGATGGATGAAGCTGCCATCGCGCTGCGGATTGCCGAACGCGCTGCAGCCAAGCAGTCACGCGACTTCGCGCGGGCCGACCAGATTCGCAAGGACCTGCTCGCCGACGGCATCGTCCTGCAGGACTCTGCGCAAGGCACCACCTGGATGAAGGCATGAGCCTGCCCGGCCGCCGTGGACCCGAAGCAGCCACCTCGTGGCCCTTGGGCTCATGCACCGCAGTGCGTCGCGCGGAGGTTGCCCGATGAGCGCCGGCATCGTCACCCCCGACTACTGGGACGAGGCGTGCAAGCACCTCGCCAAGCGCGACCGCGTGATGCGCAAGCTGATCCCGCAACTGGGTGAGGGCCGCCTGCAAAGCCGCGGTGATGCCTTCACCACGCTGGCCCGCTCCATCGTCGGGCAACAGATTTCCGTCAAGGCCGCGCAGTCGGTCTGGGATCGCTTCGTCGCACTGATGCCGAATGCGCCTGCGCACGTGCTGCCCGACGCCGTGCTGGCGCTGGGCACCGAGACGATCCGCGGGGCGGGGCTGTCGGGGCGCAAGGTCGAATACTTGAGCGATCTGGCGCTGCACTTCCAGTCGGGTCAGGTGCATGTGCTGGAGTGGCAGCAGATGGACGACGAGACCATCATCGACGAGCTGGTCGCGATCCGCGGAATCGGCCGCTGGACGGCCGAGATGTTCCTGATCTTTCACCTGATGCGGCCCAACATCCTGCCGCTCGACGACCTGGGCCTCATCAAGGGAATCAGCGTCAACTACTTCAGCGGCGAGCCGGTGTCGCGTGCCGAGGCGCGTGTAGTCGGCGACGCCTGGGCACCATTTCGCTCCGTTGCCACTTGGTACATCTGGCGCAGCCTCGACCCGGTGCCGGTAGACTATTGACGGCTTCGATGCGCCAGCCCGACAAGGACGTTGACGAATGAGCAAGCGACATTTTCTGGAGTTCGAACAGCCGGTGGCTGAACTCGAAACGAAGATCGAAGAACTGCGCTACGTGCAGAGCGAATCGGCGGTGGACATTTCCGAAGAGATCGACCGCCTGAGCCAGAAGAGCGTGCAGCTCACGAAGGACATCTACTCCAGCCTGTCGCCGTGGCAGGTGACGCAGATTTCACGACATCCGCAGCGTCCC
>JANNEI010000287.1:0-8761 GCA_031378565.1 Burkholderiales bacterium | reverse complement strand
GGCGGCCTGGCGCAAAAGGGCGGCGGCACCTGGAGCCACATCCAGATCGCGAACCGGATGGACGCCATCCTGACCACCAAGGTCGGCACCGCCGAGGCCGACGTGGTGATCGGCTGCGATCCCATCGTCACCGCCAACAAGGCCACCGTGGCGGTGATGCGCCACGGCCGCACCTTCGTGGCGGTGAACACGCACGGCACGCCCACGGCGGCGTTCGTCAGCAACCCGAACTGGCAGTTCCCCGCCGCCAATTGCGACACCGCGATTGCCGCGGCGGTGGGCGAGGACCACGTCGGCCGGCTCGACGCCGACCAACTGGCGGTGCAACTGGTGGGCGACTCGCTGTACACCAACCCGCTGATGCTGGGCTACGCCTGGCAACGGGGCCGCGTGCCGCTGAGCCACGCCGCACTGATGCGCGCCATCGAACTCAACAACGTTCAGGTGGACAACAACAAGCTGGCCTTCGAGTGGGGCCGCCGCGCGGCGCACGACCTGCCGGCGGTGCTGGCGTTGCTGGCGGTGGCGCAGCCGGGGCAGGTGATCTCCTTCGTCAAGAAGACCGGCCTGGCCGAGATGTTGGCCCAACGCGTCGAGTTCCTGACCGCTTATCAGGATGCGGTTTATGCGGCGCAATACCGCGCCTTCGTCGACAAGGTGCAGGCGTCGGAGAACGCGCTGGGCAGCAGCAAGCTGACCGAGGCGGTGGCCCGCTACCTGTTCAAGCTGATGGCCTACAAGGACGAATACGAGGTGGCGCGCCTGCACACCGACAAGACGTTCCTGAGCAAAATCGCAGCGCAGTTCGAAGGCGACTACAAGCTGCACTACCACCTGGCCCCGCCGCTGATCGCCAAGAAGAACGACAAGGGAGAACTGGTCAAGCAGCCGTTCGGCCCGTGGATGTTGAGCGCCTTCGGGGTGCTGGCCAAGCTGAAGGGCCTGCGCGGCGGCGCGTTCGACATCTTCGGCCGCACGGAAGAACGCAAGACCGAGCGCGCCCTGATCGGCGAGTACCGCGCGTGCATCGAAGAATTGCTGGGCTCGCTGAACGGCGGCAACCTCGCGCTGGCGACCGAGATCGCGCGCATCCCCGAAGACATTCGCGGTTATGGGCATGTGAAAGAACGGCACCTGCATGCGGCGCGGCCGAAGTGGGCGGCGTTGATGGGCGAGTGGCGCGCGGGCGGGCAGCGCAAGGCGGCGTGATCAGGGTGATATCGCCGTTGGCGTCAGTCCGTTGACGCCACTACATTTCGTATATACATTTGACGCATGGAGTTCGCTTGGTCTGAACCGAAGCGTTCGGCGAATGTGAAAACCCATGGGCTCGACTTCGTGGATGCGCCTCGGGTTTTTGAAGGTGCGACCTACACCTTCGAAGACGACAGGTTCTCGTACGGCGAGCAACGCTTCATCACACTCGGGCTTCTCGCAGGCATTCCTGTTTCAATCGTTCATACGGAAACCGACCATGAAATCCGCATCATCTCTTTCCGCAAAGCCACTGCGCGCGAAGCCAGCATCTTCTTCAATCAAATCAAAGACTGAATGGGCTCGCCTCAAGGCGACTGCCAAGCCTGCAGCTCCCACTCAGGAGCACCCGGAAGCGGACATCCGCCACATCGTGCGAGGTGTGGTTCGACGGGGCCTGCAGCCGTTGCCGCCCAAGGCATCGATCTCGCTGCGCGTCGACCAGGATGTGCTGGAGTGGTTCAAGGCACAAGGGGCTGGATATCAAACCCGGATCAACACGGTGCTGCGCGCTTTCCGCGACGCATCGGTCTGAGACGAAGCGTGCCGGCTGCCGGCCGCCCCATCCACGCAATTTGAACAGTCACGTCAAGCGCGCTGAAGGCGAGCGCGACAGCCGCGACCTACAGTGCCTCCACCCGACAACGGCTTGTCACATGCAGGCCGCATCCGTGGTGAACACTGACCCATGAACGTGACTGCCACAACCCGCTACACCGCCCCTGCCATGCTGCTGCATTGGCTGATGGCCGTGGCCATCACGGGCTCGTTCATCGTCGGCACCTACATGGCCGATCTGCCTTTTTCACCGACGCGCCTCAAGCTGTACAACTGGCACAAGTGGGCCGGCATCACGATCCTGACACTGGCCGCCGTGCGCCTGCTGTGGCGGCTGACGCACCGCCCGCCGGCCGATTTGCCGATGCCCGACTGGCAGCGGCTGGCGGCCCACGCGGCACACGTGTCGCTGTACGTTCTGTTCTTCGCCATCCCGCTGGTTGGTTGGGCCTACAGCTCGGCGGCGGGATTCCCCGTGGTGCTGTTCGGCGTGCTGCCGCTGCCCGATTTCGTCTCGCCCGACAAGGCGCTGGCTGAAGCCATCAAGCCGTGGCACGGCCGCCTGGCGTGGCTGCTGGCGCTGATCGTGATTGCGCATGTGGGCGCGGCGCTGAAGCACCAGTTCATCGAACGCGACGGCCTGCTGTCGCGCATGTGGCCATCGAAAAGACCTGTATGAATTCTTCTGCCAAGACATCCGTCAAACCCTACATCACGGTGGTCGCCTTCGCGATCCTCAGCGCCTTCGCGTACCCCGCCTGCGCCCAGCAAAAGCTGCTGGCCGCGCAAAGCGAAATCGCCTTCACCAGCAAGCAGATGGGCGTGCCGGTGGACGGCAAGTTCAAGAAGTTCGACGCCCAGGTCGCCTTCGATCCGAAGAAGCCCGAAGCCGCGAAGATCGGCTTCGTGATCGACCTGGCCAGCATCTCGCTGGGTGCGGCCGAAAGCGAAGCCGAAGTGGCCAAGGCCGACTGGTTCAACACCAGGCAGTTTCCGCAGGCCACCTTCCAGTCCGCCAGCGTCAAGCCCACCGGTGTCGGCAAGTTCGACGTCGTCGGCAAGCTGGTCATCAAGGGTTCCAGCCAGGACGTGGTGGTGCCGGTGACGCTGGCGCAGGCGGGTGCCAACACCACCGCCAGCGGCAGTTTCGTCATCAAGCGGCTGGACTTCAAGATCGGTGACGGCGATTGGAAAGACACCTCGATGGTGGCCAACGACGTGCAGGTGAAGTTCAAGCTCAGCCTGACCGGCGTGTCGACGCTCTGACCCTCCCCCTGTTTTTCCAACTTCCTCAACCACAGCAGACCACCCATGAAAACGACCCTCATTGCCGGACTCGTCCTTGCCGCCGCAGGCATTGCCCATGCCGAGAGCGCCACCTACAACATCGATCCCACCCACACCTTCGTGCTCTTCGAGGCCAAGCACTTCGGCACCTCCACCGTGCGCGGCCGCTTCGACAAGAAGGAAGGCTCGGTCACGATCGACCGCGCGGCCAAGTCCGGCAAGGCCGACATCACCATCGACACCGCGTCGATCAATTCCGGCGTTGCCCCGTTCGACGGCCACCTGAAGAGCAAGGACTTCTTCAACGCAGCCGAGGTGCCGACCGCCAAGTTCGTGGGTGACAAGTTCAGCTTCGACGGCACCAAGGTCACCGCTGTGGCCGGTTCGCTGACGATGCTGGGCAAGACGTTGCCGGTCACTTTGACCGCCAGCAACTTCAACTGCTACGACAGCCCGATGCTGAAGCGCGAAGTCTGCGGCGGCGACTTCGAAACCACCATCGCGCGCAGCCAGTGGGGCATGGGCTACGGCCTGAATTTTGGACTGCCGGACAACATTCGCCTGCTGATCCAGATCGAGGCCGTCAAGCAATAGCCGCAGGCACAGCGGGCGCGTTCCGCGCTCGCGCCGCGACCCGGCTCAAGGCCCGCCGCGCACGTGTCGAAACAGAGCGGCCAGCGTCTTGCCGGGCTCATCGCGAAAGCGCTCGGGCAGCACGCTGAGTTGCCGCACGCGGTCGACCCGGAAGCTGCGAAAGCCGTCGCGCGACTCGCACCAGGCGGCCAGTGTCCAGACCTCGCCCCAGTACAGGCAAGCGAGCGGCCGGACGGTGCGCCGGCTGAGCACGTCTTTCAGGTCGAGGTAGTGCAGATGCAGCTTGTGGCGCGACTGCACGGCCTCGCGAACAGCTTCAAGACGGCCCCGGGTGGCCGCGTCGAGTGCCGCCGCTGGGGCATACACCGCCAGGCTTTCAGCCGCAGCGCGCGCCGGTGCCGGCAGCACCGCCAGAATCTTCGACAAGGCTGCTTCGGCATGCCCTGCCAGCGCGATGTCCAGCCGCGGCTGAGCCACCCGCACGGCGGCCACCATGGCCTGGGCTTCGGCGTGGCTGAACATCAGCGGCGGCAGGTCGAAGCCCGCCTGCATCCGGTAGCCCACGCCGGCCTCACCCTCGATCGGCACGCCCTGCGCCATCAGGTCCGCCACGTCGCGGTACACCGTGCGAGGCGACACCTCCAGCCGCCCGGCCAGGAACACGGCCGTGCTCAGACGCCGCCCGCGGATCAGCTGGATCAGCTCGAACAGCCGCTCAGCCCGGCGCATGCACAGCCGCCTTCACCGGCACGGCGGCGCGCTCGAAGCAATCGAGCTTGACCGCCTCCCCGCGGACATCGACGACGGTGCATGCGAAGTTCATCCTGGTTCCTCCGGCAAAAGCATCCTACGACAGCGCATGCAGGCCGACGCGGTTGCCCTCGGTGTCGACCACATGCGCGAACACGCCCATGTCGCCGGGGAGTTGAACCTTCGGGGTGCTGACACGCCCGCCAGCAGCAGACACGCGGGCCAGAACCGCATCCAGCGAGGGTTGGGCGTTCAGGTAGACAAGCGCACCGTTCGCGCTGGGTGCGGTCACATCCGGCCCCGCCAGCAGGCAGCCGCCGACGCCGGCGGCGGCGTCGTACGTGAACAGGGCGAGTGTTTGCGGCCCCATCGCTTCACGCCGCATCGGCGCGCCGAGCAAGGCCTCGTAGAACGTCTGAGCGCGACTAATGTCGAGCACAGGGATCTCGAACCAGTTGACGGCGTTGGTTTGTGTGTGTTCCATGAGGTTTCTCCTGTGGGGTTGAAAGGAAGCTCATGGTGCGACGGACCTGCTGACAGCGTGGTGTCAGCAGGCCTGTCTGCCGTCGCCGATGCGCAGCGCCGCCCACGCTGCGCGAGTGGCGCAGCGCCGTGCGCGAATGCACACCTTCGTTCGCCGATGGGACCCTTGCGCACTCTTTCGCTTGGTAGCATCCAGTTACGTTGACCGAGCCAACCCGGCCCGTCGCGCGGCCACTCGCCGCGCAAAGCAGCGTCGGCACTGTCGCCGAAAGCAAGAACTACAAGGGAAGAACTTCATGATTCGCAGCAGTTTGATCGGCATCGCCGTGGCCGCCACATTCACGTTCACGGGTTGCGCCTCGATCGTCAGCGGCAACAACCAGAGCCTGTCGGTGACGACACAGAAGAACGGGTCCGACCTGGCCGGTGCGAAGTGCTCGCTGGTGAACGACAAGGGAACCTGGTTCCTGACCTCGCCCGGCTCTGTCACGGTGCGCCGCAGCTATGGCGACCTGGCCGTCGACTGCAAGATGGATGGCAGCGATCCGGGCCTGGCTTCGGTGAAGTCGAGCACCAAGGCGATGGCCTTCGGCAACATCCTGTTCGGCGGAATCATCGGGGTCGGGGTGGACACCGCCACGGGCGCGGCCTACGACTACCCGGAGCTCATCCTGGTCGACATGGGACAAACCAAACGCATCGACGGCACCGCGCCGAAGGTCGAGGCGAAAACAGACGCCAAGGTCGAGCCGAAGATGGAGGCGAAGGTCGAGGCAAAGAAATAGGCAAACGGCGCGGCGATGCGGTTGGTGCGGACGCTACGTCGTCACCGCCTGCCGCACCGCCCGCTCCCACTTCGCCATCAATTCGTTCGCCCGCTCGCGTGACAGGGTGGGACCAAACGTTCGCTCCACCTGCCACTGCGCGCTCAGTTCGTCCAGCCCGGCGTAGACCCCGCACGACAGCCCAGCCAGATACGCGGCCCCCAGCGCGGTGGTCTCGATCACCTTCGGGCGCACCACCGGAATGCCCAGCAAGTCGGCCTGGAACTGCATCAGCAGGTTGTTGACACAGGCACCGCCGTCAACCCGCAGTTCGGCCACCGGCGAGGCACCGGCGGCCACCGCGTCGCGGCTCATCGCCAGCAACAGCGCGGCACTCTGGAACGCGATGCTTTCCAGTGCGGCTCGCGCGATGTGCGCCACCGTGCTGCCGCGGGTGAGGCCGACGATGGCACCGCGCGCGTCGGGCTTCCAGTAGGGCGCGCCGAGGCCCGTGAAGGCGGGCACGAACATCACGCCGCCGCTGTCGGGCACGCTCTCGGCCAGGGTCTGCACTTCGCCGCTGCCCTTGATGGCCTGCAAGCCGTCGCGCAGCCACTGCACCACCGCGCCGCCGATGAAGACGCTGCCTTCGAGCGCGAATTCGGGGGTGGTCGTGGCTTGCGCAGCGCTGGTGGTGATCAGCCCGTTGGTCGAGGTTTGAAACTGCGCACCGGTGTGCATCAGCATGAAGCAGCCGGTGCCGTAGGTGTTCTTTGCCAGCCCGGCCTTGAAGCAGGCCTGGCCGAACAGCGCGCTTTGCTGGTCGCCCGCCACGCCACCGATGGGCACCGCCGCGCCCAGCAACTCAGCGCCCGTGTGTCCAAAAACATGGCTGGACGGGTGCACCGCTGGCAGCAACACGCGCGGGATGACGTGCAGCGCCAGCAGCTCGTCATCCCACTGGTTGGTGTGCACATTCAGCAGCAGCGTGCGCGAGGCGTTGCTCACGTCGGTGGCGTGCACCGCATGCTTGCGTGCGTTGTCGTCCGAGCCGCCGGTCAGGTTCCACATCAGCCACGAATCGACAGTGCCGAACGCCAGCTCGCCGCGCTGTGCGGCGGCACGCGCGCCGGGCACCGTGTCCAGAATCCACTTCAGCTTGGTGCCCGAAAAATAGGCATCGACGATGAGCCCGGTCTTGGCGCGAAAGGTGGGCTCCAGCCCGCGCTCGCGCAGCGCCGCGCAGGTGGGTTCGGCGCGCCGGTCCTGCCAGACGACGGCGTTGTGGATGGGCACGCCGGTGCTGCGGTTCCACACCAGCGTCGTCTCGCGCTGGTTGGTGATGCCGATGCCGGCGAGCTGACTGGCGTCGAGGCCGGCCTTGGCCAGTGCCTCTTGCGCGGTGGCGAGCTGGGTGCTCCACAGCTCGGCCGGGTCGTGCTCGACCCAGCCGGGCTGCGGATAAAGCTGGCGAAATTCGCGCTGCGCCATCGCGACGATCTGGCCGCGTGCATCGAACACGATGCTGCGCGAGCTGCTGGTGCCCTGGTCGAGTGCAAGCAAGTATTTCTGTGCGGTCATGGTGTGTCCTGGGTGTTCTGGCTCAGGCGCTGCATGTCACGCAGTTCACGCCAGCGGCGTTCAGCAGGTGCGGAAATGGCGCGGGCGGCGGCAGGTCGGTGAACAGCATGTCGACTTCGTCGAAGCGGGCCAGCTCCACCATCGCCGGCCGGTTGAACTTGCTGTGGTCGGCAGCCACCCAGACCTCGCGCGAATGGTCGATGACGGCGCGCGCCACCTTCACCTCGCGGTAGTCGTAGTCGCGCAGCGTGGCGTCGGCCTCGATGCCGGAGATGCCGATCAGGCCGATGTCGACCTTGAACTGCTTGATGAAGTCGACGGTCGCCTCGCCGACGATGCCACGGTCGCGCCCGCGCACCACACCGCCGGCCACAATCACTTCGCAGTCCGGGTTGCCTGACAGGATGGCCGCCACGTTCAGGTTGTTGGTGATCACGCGCAGCCCCTGGTGGCGAAGCAGTTCGCGCGCAATGGCTTCGGTGGTGGTGCCGATGTTCAGGATCAGCGAACAGCCCGCCGGCACGGCCGCCGCCACGGTGCGGGCGATGCGCTGCTTGGCGGCCTCGTTGAGCAGCTGGCGCTGCAGGTACTCGATGTTTTCGGTGGTCGAACTGGGCACGCGCACGCCGCCGTGAAAGCGCGCCAGCAGGCCGGCATCCGCCAGCAGCTTCACGTCGCGCCGCACCGTCTGCAAGGTCACCTCGAACTGCTCTGCCAACGCCTCGACCGACACCGAGCCGCGTGCGCGCACTTCGTTCAGCAGCAAGGCCTGGCGGGGGTTGGGAGTCATGGCAAGCGGGTGAAGGCGGGCGCGACGGCGGCGTTGCAATGCAGCGTAACGGCGCGCGGCGGCCACGCCATTGAGGAAACCGCGCTTGCGCAATGTGATGTATTGCGCTAAAAATAGAAAGCAGAAAAACATAAACGAAACTAAACGAACATCTGCCCAGGCGCAACTTCTCGCCTCTGCGGCACCCAGGAGACCGCTTGATTCCAGCCAATTCCGCGAGCCATGTTGCGGGCCTTGCAGCCTCGTCCGCCGACACGCCGGGCACTTCTGCCCAGGCGGTCGACGTGCTCGTGGTCGGCGGCGGCATCAACGGCGCGGGCATCGCGCGCGACCTGGCCGGGCGCGGCCTGAGCGTGCTGCTGTGCGAGAAGGACGACCTGGCGGCGCACACCTCGTCCAGCAGCACCAAGCTGATCCACGGCGGCCTGCGCTACCTCGAGTACTACGAGTTCTCGCTGGTGCGCAAGTCGCTGGCCGAGCGCGAGGTGCTGCTGAAAAGCGCGCCGCACATCATGTGGCCGCTGCGCTTCGTGATGCCGCACGATCCCGGCATGCGGCCGGTGTGGATGATTCGCCTGGGCCTGTTCCTGTACGACCACCTGGCCAAGCGCGAGATGCTGCCCGCGTCGAGCACCATCGACCTGCGCACGCACGCGGCCGGCAAGCCGCTGAAGCCGGTGTTCACCAAGGGCTTCGTCTA
>JANNEI010000262.1:0-9408 GCA_031378565.1 Burkholderiales bacterium | reverse complement strand
GTCACCGGCGTGTCGATCGCTGCGCTCTTCACCGGTGGCCTGCTGCCAGGCGCGGTGTTGGCGGTCACGCTGATGGCGGTGGTGTGGGTGCGCTATCGAAACGAGGACTTGAGCGGTGTCAAGCGCGCCAGCGGCCGCCAGGTCGGGCGCGCCTTCCTCATCGCCGTGCCGGCGCTTGCGCTGCCGTTCATCATCCGCGCGGCGGTGGTCGAAGGCGTGGCCACCGCGACCGAAGTCTCGACCATCGGCATCGCCTATGGCGTCGTGGCCGGATTGCTGATCTACCGCCAGTTCGACTGGAAGCGCGTCTATCCGATGCTGGTCGACACCGCCAGCCTGTCCGGCTCGATCCTGCTGATCATCGGCGCAGCCACCGCGATGGCCTGGGGGCTGACGCAGTCGGGTTTCTCGCGCGAACTCAGCGAGGCGATGCGTGCGATTCCGGGCGGCGCTGCCAGCTTCATGGCAGTTTCGATCGTCGCCTTCATCGTGCTGGGCAGTGTGCTCGAAGGCATTCCGGCGATCGTGCTGTTCGGGCCGCTGCTGTTCCCGATCGCCACGGCGGTCGGCATCCACGAGGTCCATTACGCGATGGTGGTGATCCTGTCGATGGGCATCGGCCTGTTCGCGCCGCCGTTCGGTGTGGGCTACTACGCTGCCTGTGCGATCGGCCGCGTCAACCCCGACGAGGGCATCCGCCCGATCATGGGCTACCTGGCCGCACTCTTCGTCGGCTTGGTGGTCGTCGCGCTGGTCCCGTGGATCTCTATCGGCTTTCTCTGAGCCCTTCCGCAAGCGAGCTCACATGACGACACAACCCGATTGCGAACGCCCTGAACGCCGAGTGGCGGTGGTCACCGGTGGCGCGATGGGCATCGGTGCCGAGGTCTGCCGGCGGCTGACCGCAGCCGGCCACCAGGTGCTGGTCGCCGACTTCAACGTCGATGCCGCACAGGCGACTGCGCAAACCCTGAGCGCAGACAACGGCCATGCCACCGCGTTGGCGATGGACGTCGGCAGCCCCGAATCGATCGCCCAGGCCTTCGAACGGGTCGAGCGCGAGTTCGGCCGCTGCGACATGCTGGTCAACTGCGCCGGCATCGCGAAGGTCTTTCCGTTCCTCGATTTCCCGCTCGACAACTTCGTCGCGACGATGAACGTCAACGTCACCGGCACGCTGCTGTGCGCGCAGGCCGCGGCGCGTTTGATGATGCGCCGGCGCTGGGGTCGCATCGTCAACATCGCCTCGGTCGCCGGCATGCGTGCGGTGGGCAGCGGGCGAACGGCCTACGGCACGTCCAAGGGCGCGGTGATCGCGCTGACGCGGCAGATGGCGGTCGAACTTGCCGAGCACGGCATCACCGCCAATGCGGTGGCACCCGGGCCCGTCGACACGCCGATGACGCAGTTGCTGCACACCGAGCGCTTCCGCCAGGAGTATTCGAAGGCGATCCCGATGAACCGCTACGGCACCACCGGTGAGATCGCCGCGGCGGTGATGTACCTGGTGTCGGACGACGCCGGCTATGTGTCCGGCACGGTGCTGCCCGTGGACGGAGGCTTTCTCGCCTCGGGCGCACGCGGCATTTGAACGGTCATCCTCGCCAACCCTTCAGCGGACAAGAGCCATGCAACTGAAAGATCAAGTCGCGGTCATCACCGGTGCCGCATCGCCGCGCGGGATCGGCTGGGCGACGGCCAGGCGTTTTGCCGACGAAGGCGCGCGGATCGTCATCGTCGACCTCGATGCGCAGGCGGCCGAGGAGGCTGCACGCATGATCGGCTCGCAGCATTTGGGCCTGGCTTGCGACGTGCGCGACGAGAGTACCTGCCACAGCGCCATGCAGCGCGTGCTGAACACGTTCGGCCGCATCGACATCCTCGTCAACAACGCCGGTGTCAGCCAGTCGCACCGTCTGATGGACAGCACGCAGGCCGACTACGACCTGGTGATGGACAGCAGCGTGCGCGGTGCCTACAACATGTCGCGCGCCGTCGTCCCGCACATGCGCTCGCGCAAGCGTGGCGCGATCGTCTGCATGGGCTCGGTGGCTGCGCAGCGCGGCGGTGGCATCCTCGGCGGCCCGCACTACTCGGCGGCCAAGGGCGCGCTCCAGACGCTGGCGAAGGCGATGGCGCGCGAACTGGCCCCCGACGGCATCCGCGCCAACGCCGTCGCGCCGGGCATGGTGGACACCGACCTGCTGGTCGGCAAGATCGATGACGCCGGCAAACGCCGCGTCGCCGAAGGCGTGCCGCTGGGCCGCCTGGCGGTGCCCGCCGACATCGCCAACGCCTGCCTGTTCCTGGTCTCCGACCAGTCGGCCTATATCACCGGTGTGGTCCTCGACGTGAGCGGGGGATTGCACATTCACTGAGCGTCGGTCCGGGCCACTGTGCGGGGCGCTCGGTACCGAGATTGCCCAGTGCGCGGCCCCGCACAAGGATTGCGGCTGCGCCTCGTGTAACCCTTGCTTCGCGGTTCCCGGCGTCAAACAAAAATCGCCAGTGGCGCAAAGTCGCCCGACAACAGCGCCCTGCTCTCCTGGTAACCAAACCAGCCTTGAATCAGGCTGGCATAGACGCGTCGAAAATCCGTCGTGTGCGCAACATTGCCGTCGGCATCCAACTCGGTCAGGCTCGGCGGCTTGCCATAGTGGCCACCCTTGACGGGCTTGCCGATCACGTACATGTGGTTGGCCGTGCCATGGTCGGTGCCCAGACTCGTGTTCTCTGCTGCGCGCCGGCCAAACTCGGAAAACACCAACACCGTCACGTCGTCGGCCCGGCCGATGCGCTCCATGTCCTGCATGAATCCGGACACGGCATCCGACACATAGGTCAGCAAGCGCTGGTGCTGTTCGCCCTGCTGAACATGGGTGTCAAATGCATTGTGTCGATACGCGGTGTAGTACAGGCGGGTCGGCAGGTCGGCTGCGACCATCGCGGCGACCTTGGGCAGGTCGACCGAGATGAGGCCGTAGTCGACCGGCGTTTTGTAGCTGGACCATGCGGCACGCACGAGCTGCGATGCCTCACGCGCGCTGGCGGCGACGCTGTCGAGATAGCGTTGTGATGCATTGGCAGGCGTCGCACCCTGTGGCGGCAGGTCCAGCAGCGGACGGCTCTGGTACAGGCCCTTGCGCCGGAATCTTTCGGGGTCGTCGAACACCACGGGTACATGGCGTGCGGCGCGCACGGCCAGCGACTGGCGCTCGTCGATGTTGACCAAGAAGTTCGAGGTCAATGCCGGATCGATTGCGTCAGCCAGACGTCCCAGCCAGCCATAGGGCTCGCCACTGTTGGGCGCGCCGGTGTGCCAGTACGCCATTGAAGTGAAATGCGAAAACGACGGTTGTGGATAGCCGCAGCCATGCACGACGGCCATCTTGCCCTCTTTGTAGAGGCGCTCGAAGCCCGCCATGCCGGGGTTGAATCCGAATTGGTCGTCGATCTTGCGCAGCTTGGCCGGGCGTATGCCGATCTTTGGCCGAAGCCGGAAATACGCGTCGTCCGCATAGGGCACAAGCGTGTTGAAACCATCATTGGCGCCGGACAGTTCGAGCACAACCAGAATCCGCTTCGACATGTCGCGCGCGGCGTGCGCTGCCGACAAGGGCAAGCCGGCGACGATGCCGGCCATCGCCTGCATCAGGCTGCGTCGCGTGAGCCCGGGGTGATTGCGCTCAACCATTTGCGTTACCCGAGTTGATAGGCTGGCAGCGACAAGATCACATGCAGCACGTTGCGCAGCGCGTCTTCCATGTAGCTGTCGGCTTGTGTCAGATCTGCCGTTCCGATGTCGGCTTCCAGCATTGCGGCGATTTTCTGGCGCGTGTCGCCCTGGATCGGCATGGAAAGGAAGCGTGCCAGCAAATGGTCGACCGCTGCTTGCGTCGTCTTGCAACCGGCTGCGCGCACCATGGCAGAGACATCGAGCTGAGCGAGGGTGCGCGGGATGGGCTTTACCTTTTCGATGGCCTTGCGCCACGCGTGGTAGCTGGCCAGCCGCGTATTGAAATCTTCATCACGATCGGCCTGCATCGACATTGCGGGAGCTTCCTTGCCTTCAGGCTTGGTGGCGGTGGTGATGTCCTGGCCCGTCGCGAGCTTGTCGGCCACCGGCACGATCTGGTAAAGCGGATGCGGCACGCGGTCCGTTGGCACAAAATCGATCGGCGGAAACACCGTGTCGTACACAAAATTGCCGCGTGCAAACAAGAGCCCCGGCGTGATCCAGCTCGTGCCATTGGCCCAGCCGGCCACGTTGGGCGGAAACAGCAGCTTTTGTCCGAGCGATTCAGTCAGGTCATTGAAGTCGGGAATGCCGGGCACGGCCGTCAGGCCCATCTTGCGATAGGTGGAGATCACCAGCTCGACCGGCGACTTGATGCGTGTGGCCACCGATGCATCGCTGTAGAAATCACGCGAATCGAACAGCGTTTCAAGAAACGGCGCGATCTCGAATTTTGATGCGCTCAGCAACTCGCCCAGGCGCGCCTGAAGTGGCGCTGACAATTCCTCGCGCACAAAGTAGCGGTACAGCTTGGCCGCGATAAATTCTGCCGTAACCGGTTGCGCCAACAGGATATCGATCACCTGCACCCCGTCGAGATTTCCCTTGCGACCGAGCAGGGTCTTGTCTGTGTTGTCATGCTGCGCAGGGTTGACGACAAACTCCAGTCCGGCGTAGTTCCAGCCGGTGAAAGCGCGCGCAGCTTCGCGAATGTCCTGCTCGCTGTAGTTGCCCACCCCCATGGTGAACAGCTCCATGATCTCGCGCGCAAAATTCTCGTTCGGTGCGCCTTTTACATTCACGGCGGCATCCAGATACGCGAGCATGGCCGGGTCCTGCGCGACGGCGATCAGCAGCGTTCGGAAGTTGCCCGTCGCGTGCGCGCGGAGCAATTCGTTTTGCTGCTGCATCTTGCGGTAGTCGCGGACTTTTTCTTCGCTGGTGGCGAAGTGGCCGTGCCAGAACAACGTCATCTTTTCTTCCAGCGGACGCTGGGTTGTCAGCATGCGGTTGGCCCACCAGTAGCCCAGGCGATGCGTCTCCAGTCGGCTGGCGCGCAGCCAATACAAGAATCGGTCGGCGACTTGTTGCATGCGGCGGTTGCCGCCCGGCTTGACCTTCACGCCCAAGGCCTCGCCGCTGTCGCGGGCCTGATTGGTAGCAGCCGGCCGCGAGGTCGCAAACGGCTCGAGCCCCGCGTCGTGCACGCCAGACGGATCAAACGGCGGCAATGGATTGGCTATTTGCCGGTAGCGCACCAGCGTGCGCACTGCCTGGCCCGAGGACATCGCAGCGAACCGGGCGAGTTCGGCCGGCGTGCCGCCAAAGCCGGCGCGCTCGAGCAAATGCGCAGCGTGTTGTTGGCTCCAGTCGCCCGCAGCAATGGGCTGCAGATCGTCTTGCCAATTGGCGGGTGCGGCCTGAACGCACAAGGCGACGATGCTGAGGGCGAATGTTGCGAAAACCAGCTGATAACGGTTCATCTTGGGCTGGAGTGCCATGGTGTCAGGTTCCAATTGATTTACCGTGAACGAACGCCAGGTCGCCGGATGCTCCGAGGCAGGTGTCCAAACAAATGCCACCATCTCCGTCGTCACCTTCTGCCCCCGCTCCGGCGCAGGTCAGTGCTCCGCGCTATCAGCATCGACACGGCCACCATCAACCAATGCAGGGAAACTTCAGTGTCAACTCCGGCCGGCAGTGCGTCACGCCACCCACCCGCCGCACACCGGAAACACCTGCCCGACGAAGCACGCCGCAGCATCGGTGGCCAGGTAGGCCGCGAATAGTGCGTCCTCGTCGCCGGACACCAGGCGGCCCAGTGGCACCTCACGTTTCAAGCGTTCCTGGAACGCCGGGTTGGCCTGTACCTCCGGCGGGAAGTACGTCGGGTTGTCGACGAAATTTTGCGCGATCGCATTGAGCTGAATGTTCTGACGCGCCAACTCCACGCCCGCCGCCCGCACCCAGGCGATCTGGGCACCGCGCGCGGCACTGTAGGTGGAGGTGCGCTTGATGCCGCGCAGCGCCGACGCGCTGCCGATCAACACGACCTTGCCTGTGCCGCGCGCGGTCATCTGTGGAAGCGCCGCCCGCATCAGTCTGGGCAGAGGATCCACCAGGTGCGCAAACACTCGTCGCCACTCGTCGTCATCCACATCACTCACTGCGGTGGTGGGTGCGGGCAGCGCCAGGTGCGCGATCAACACATCGATCACGCCCGCCTCTTCAATGACACGGGCGGCCATGGATCGGTCATCCCCCAAGGGCCGGGGATCGGCCACCACGGCCGCACCGAGTGCCGTGAACACGCGCTCGAGCGCAGGGCCCATGAAGTCGCCAGCTTGAGTGATCAGTACGCGCCGGCCCTGCAATTCGATCAGCTTCATTGCCTTGAGCTTAAAGGAGCGCCCCGCTTCGGCGTGGGTGTCTTCAGCGCGCTGCCACCGGCAGGACCGGGGCGGTCGCGAACTGCGCCGGCACCTCGCCGGTGAGGCTTTCGAGGAACGCGACGATGTCCGACACGTCGGCGTCACTGAGCTGGCGACCGAGCTGCAGCCGCCCCATGATGCGCACCGCGTCGTCGAGCTTGGCCACCGAGCCGTCGTGGAAGTACGGCGGCGTGACCGCCACGTTGCGCAGTTGCTGTACCTTGAACATGAAGCTGTCGGCCTCGTTCTTCGTGTCCTGGAAGCGGCCCTTGTCGATGCTCTTGTGCACGTCGTTGGGCTTGCTGCCGGTTTGCAGCCAGTAGTCTTGCGTCAAGCCGAATTTTTGGTAGCTCTGGCCGCCGACGGTGGCGCCGCTGTGGCAGCCGACGCAGCCCACCGACATGAACTTGTCGAGCCCGCGCTTGGCTTGCGCGCTCAGGCTGCCGGTGTCGCCGACCAGGTAGCGGTCGAACGGCGCCGGGGTGATCAGCACACGCTCGTAGGCACCGATCGCAAGCCCGAGGTTGTTCAGGTTGACCGGATCGGCTTGGCCCGGGAAAGCCCGCTCGAACATTGCGCGGTAGCCGGACAGAGAGCGCAGCTTCGCCTTGGCCGCCGGAAAATCCTTCTGGGCGTAGGCAAACGGGCTGAGCAGCGACTTGACGGCCTGATCCTCGACATCGACGCGGTTGCCGCCGTAGTGCTGGACGAACTGCAGCGCCGTGTTGAAGATGGTCGGCGTGTTGCGCGGCAGCACCTTGCCGGCCGGCCCGACCGACACGGCAAGCGGCTCGGCACCGTAGAACGACGGCTGGTGGCAGGTCGCGCAGCTGATCCTGTCGTCGGCCGACAGCCGCGGCTCGAAAAACAGCGCGCGCCCGAGCGCGATGCGTTCCGGGGTGAGCGGGCGCTGCGCGCTGCCGGCGTCCGCCGGGAGCGGCTTGAAGAGCTGCTGCGCGCGCGCAAGCAAGGCTGCGTCTTCACTGCTCGTCACGCTCGCGCAGGCGCTGGCCAGCAGTGCCGCAGCGGCGAGCACGAGTGTCTTGTTCTTCATGGTCGGGTCTCCTCTTTTGTTCAATGCGATGTGGCCGCCGAGAGTGTAGAACTCTGAATTCAGAGTTCATGTCATCGCAAACCCCAGGTCGGCTTGTCAGATCCCGCAGTTTAAGGTTTGAATTCAGAATTCAGTGTTTACCCTCAGGGTAAATGCCAGCGTACACGCCTAGCATCAGCGGGTCAGAATCTCTGCGCGTTTCTGCGCAAATCGCAACGTCCTACCAGGAGACAACAGTGGCAACTCAATTGAGCGTGAACGGTAAAAGCGTGAGCGTGAACGCGGAAGGCGACACGCCCTTGTTGTGGGTGATTCGCGACGAGATCGGCATGCACGGGACCAAGTTCGGCTGTGGCATGGCGCTTTGCGGCGCGTGCACGGTCCACCTGGACGGCGTCCCGATTCGCTCGTGCAGCACGCCGCTCTCGGCTGCCGCCGGAAAAAAAGTAACCACGATCGAGGCAATGGCCGCCGACCCGGTGGGCAAACGCGTGCAGGTCGCTTGGCTGCAGCACGACGTGCCGCAATGCGGCTACTGCCAGTCCGGCCAGATCATGAGCGCGGTGGCGCTGCTGCGCGACAAACCGAAACCGACCGATGCCGACATCGACAGCGCCATGTCGGGCAACATCTGCCGCTGCGGCACCTACCCGCGCATTCGCGCTGCCATTCACACCGCTGCGAAGGGAGCCTGATCATGCGCAATACCACCCAAATATCGCGCCGCGACTTCCTCGGCACCAGCGTCGCCGCCGGCGGTGCGCTGATGATCGGTTTCGTGCTGCCTGGTTGCGCAACGACCAGCCCGAGCGCGCCGGTCGCTCAGACCTTGCTTCCCAACTCGTGGGTGCGTGTCGGTGCCGACAACAGCGTGACGATCCTGTGCGCGCGGTCCGAGATGGGCCAGGGCGTGTTCACATCGATGCCGATGCTGATCGCCGAAGAATTGAACGTCGACCTCGCCAATGTCACGGTCGAAATGGCACCGGCTGGCGAGCAATACATCAATGCCATGCTCGGTGGTCAGTTGACGGGCGGCTCCACGTCGGTGCGCGACGCGTACGAGAAGCTGCGCGTTGCGGGTGCCCAGGCGCGCAGCGTGCTTGTCGACGCGGCGGCGCAGAAGTGGAATGTCAAGGCCGACGACTGCCGCGCCGAAAACGCGTTTGTGCTCGGCCCGGGTGGCCTGAAGGCCTCTTACGGCGATCTCGTCGAGGCGGCCTCCAAGCTCACCCCGCCAAAAACACCGACGCTCAAGGCAGCCAAGGATTTCCGCTACGTAGGCAAGGACATGAACCGTTTCGATTCACCCGCCAAGGTGAACGGCACGGCCGAGTTCGGCATCGACGTGGTGCTGCCCGGCATGGGCATCGCCGCGCTGGCGCAATGCCCGGCGCTGGGTGGCAAAGTGGTCAGCTTTGACGCTTCCAGGGCGATGGGCATGCCCGGGGTGAAGAAGGTGGTGCAAATCACCGATGGCGTTGCCGTCGTGGCCGACACCTACTGGCATGCACGCAAGGCGCTCTCGGCGGTCGACATCAAGTGGGACGACAGCGTGGTGCGCGGCCTGAGCAGTGCAGCGATCGCGTCGCAGTTGCGGGTGGCGGCGTCCAAGCCCGGGGCTTCGTTCAAGAAGGTCGGTGACGCAGACGCGGCGATGCGCGGTGCGGCGAAGAAGCTCGAAGCCGAATACGAACTGCCTTTCACCGCCCACGTGACGATGGAGCCGATGAACTTCACCGCCGACGTGCGCGCCGATTCGTGTTTGCTCGTCGGGCCGACCCAGTTCCAGCAGCTGGCGCAGGGCATGGCGGCCGGCGTTCTGGGCATGAAGCCCGAGCAGGTGAAGGTGCGCACCACCTTCCTCGGCGGCGGTTTTGGCCGGCGCGTCGACGTCGACTTCGTCG
>JANNEI010000248.1:0-1512 GCA_031378565.1 Burkholderiales bacterium | reverse complement strand
CCGGCGTCTTTCAGGATCGCCAGCACATCGTCGCTGTCGAGGATGCTGAACTTCTCTTTCAGGCCCAGCGCCGCGCCGTCGCTGCGCAGGATGCGCACCCCCAGCGAGTGAAAGGTGCTGACCACCAGATGCTTGGCGGCGCGCGGGCCGATCAGCTCTTTCGCGCGCTCGCGCATCTCCTGCGCGGCCTTGTTCGTGAAGGAGATGGCCGCGATCTGCGTCGGCTCGTAGCCCGCCTGCAGCAGCCGCGCGATCTTGTGCACGATCACCCGCGTCTTGCCCGATCCGGCACCCGCCAGCACCAGGCACGGCCCGCCGAGGTGGTGCACCGCTTCGAGCTGGGCCGGGTTCAGGGTGGGCGGTGGGGACACGGGAGAGGCGGTGTGGGCAATGCGGTCTGCGGGCGTCGGATGATAGCGATGCCGCTGTGCGCCACGGACCGCGCCGCGCGAAGCCAGGACGCGCGCTGAAATCACCAGCGCCATCGTGTGAATGTCACACCGCTGTGACCGGCAACTGACGTATTCGCGGTGCCGGGTTGCAATAGAGCGCCATGGCGGGAATTAGAGAGCTGTCACGGCACCGCAGTCGAGGTTGCAGGGCCAATACTCGCCCCATCGATCCATTTGCAGGACACCCGGCGGATCCACCCGAAGCGCCTCCGGCCCGCCTGCACCCTCAGACGGAACCCACCATGGTGACCCTGCGCAGCCTGACACAAAAGTTCTCTTCGACCTTCGGTTTGCGCACCGGCGCGGCCGACGTGAACAGCCTGCGCTCCCTGTGCCTCGAACTGCTGGCCGACGTGCCCGCAGCGCGCCGCAAAGCCCTGCTCCAGCGGCTGGAAAAAATGCGCCGCGCCGACGATGTGTGGCACGTGCGCTCGGCCCTGTTCGAGGCCATTTCACTGAGCCACGGCGAACAGGTCGCGCGCGATCGGCTGGCCGTGCTGGACGAGCGGCTGGCCTGAGCGGCGGTCAAGGTTCACCGCACAGGCAGTGCGTGATCGCCATGAACGGCTTGCGCCGGTCGGCCACCTCGGCCAGCCAGCCGAGGTCGCGCTGAGCGTCGCGCAACACGCCGGCCGGCACACCGGTTGCGGCCAAGCGGGCGTCCAGCCGATCGGCCAGTTGATGAACAACGGCGCGCGCTGCCGCGCCGCCGAACATGTCCAGCAGGCGCTCGATGCGGCCCGGCTCGCGCTCCATGTAGGTGACGCGGTAACCGTCCTCCAGCTTGGCGCGCGTGGCAGCGGCTTTCAGCGCGTCAGAGTAGCTGCCCAACCGGTCGACCAGCCCGCGCTCGCGTGCCTGCGCGCCCGTCCACACGCGGCCCTGCGCCACCTCGTCGATCTTCTGCGGCGTGGTCTTTCGGGCGACCGCCGCCTTGCCGGTGAAGTCTGCATAGATGTGGTTGATGCTGGCCTGGATGAGCCCGGCAAAGCGCGGGTCCAGCGGCCGGCGCGGGTCGCCTGCGCCGCCGAGCCAGGTGGTGGTGACGCCGCCGGTGTGC
>JANNEI010000013.1:0-3628 GCA_031378565.1 Burkholderiales bacterium | reverse complement strand
CGCGAAGGCCAGTGCAGAACATTCGATCAACCACAGACGTGCGGGCCTGAGCCCCGACGCAGCGAAGGACCTGCGAAGCTGTCCAGCGAAGTCGGCTCGCGACGGCCAGTGCAGAACATTCGATCAACCACAGACGTGCGGGCCTGAGCCCCAACGCACCGAAGGACCTGCGAAGCTGTCCAGCGAAGTCGGCTCGCCTCAGGCCTGCTCTGCACAGTCGACACAGGCGCTTCGTTCCGGCCTGAGGCCCGGCCACAGCTTGCGTCAGCGCAAGTTCCCCGTGTGCCCCAGGGAATAGCGCCCCGGCTGCGGCCACACCGTCAGGCCGTGCGGCTCGCGGCCGACCTTGACCTTGTCGACTGCGCCGCTGCCGGTGTCGAAGCGGTACACCACATCGTCGTAGCGGCCGGACAGCCACAGGTGCTTGCCGTCGGCGCTGACGTTGCCCATGTCGGGGCTGCCCCCGCCGGGCACCGGCCAGTTCTGAATCACCGCGCCAGTCGCGAAGTCGATCACCGACACGCTGCCCTTGCCCAGCGGCTTGCCGTGGATCTGGTTGCTGCCGCGATTCGCCACGTACAGCTTCTTGCCGTCGCGGCTCGGGTACAGGCCGTGCGCGCCGATTCCGGTGGGCACGAATCCGACCTGCTTCAGCGTTTCGCCGTCGACCACGTGCACGCCGTCGGCCATCATGTCGGCCACATAGAACAGCTTGCCGTCGGGTGAGGCGCGAACGTCCTGCGGCATGCCCGGTGTGGTGCAGATTTCTGCACCCAACTGGCTCGGATCGGGAATCTTCTTCGGCTTCTTGCCCGGCGTCTTTTTATTCAAATCAACCAGCGTGGCCAGCACCTCGGGCCGGTTGAAGTATTGGCTCAGCTTGAGGGTGCCGACCACGCTGCGGTTGACCAGGTCGATCTTGGTGATCGCACCGTTGAACTCGCAGGTGAAGAACGCGAACCTGCCGTCGATGGAAAAGTCGGCGTGGTTGATGCCGGCGCAACCGGGTGTGGCGATCGAGTAGGCCAGCTTCATGCTGTGCGGGTCGCGGAAGTCGAGCCGCTTGTAGGCCTCGGCCACCACGACGGCGTACTTGCCGTCGGGCGACCAGTACATGTTGTACGGATCGTCCACCGCGATCGACGCGCCCGGCTTGCCGGTCAGCGGGTCGACCGGCGTCAGGCTGCCGTCGGTGCGGCCTTCGGCATTGTTGGCGACCCACAGCATCTTCAGGTCCCACGCCGGCACCACGTGCTGCGGGTTAATGCCGACCTTGAAGGTGTCGACGACCTTCAGCGTGGCCGGGTCGATCACCGACACCGTGTTGGCCGAGCGGTTGGGCACGTAGACGCGCTCCAGCGCGCCGGCCACCGCCGCGCTCATGCGGCCGGCGACGACCTCGCTGTAGAGATTGTTGCGGTCGGGCACGGGGGCCATGCCGGGCACCGTGGCCACGGGGCCGGACGCTGCCGCCTTGGCGACTGGTGCTGCCCCGGTCTGCGCCGCAGCCGGCTGCTCGATCAGCCACCAGGCAGACGCGGCGACGCCGGCAGTCGCCAGTGCGGCGGAGATGATTCGAAGTTTCATGTGGGTCGGCAATTTCGTTCCCGGCGTTGGCACAGCCTGCGATTATCGAACGAACAGGGTGCCGCTCATGGCCGCGGGCGCACCGCGGCGCGGATCGCCGTGACGGTTTGCGCCACGATGAGGTCGACACCCAACTGACCCAGCGCCGCAGTCGCCGCACGCGGGTCGCCAGCGGTGCCGCTGCTTGTGCCTTCGCGCGCCGAGGCGTCGAACAGGGCTGGCCGCACGCCGTTGGGGTCGACCGCCATCAGCAACGCGGTGTCGGCGCTGCCGGCGTGCGTGCCGATCTGCGCTTCGCTGAGGCCCTGAGCCCGCAAGGCCTTGAGGTAGGTGGTCTGCGTCGCGCGGTAGTAGTCGTCGATGAAATGCGCGCGCGCCGGGCTGGCGGCCCAGTCGCGGTTCAACCGTGCGGCCACCGCCTTCAGGTGCATCTGGTAGTTGCCGGAATCGCCGATCAGCACCACGTCGGTGAAGCCGTTCTGCCTGAAGCTGCGGGCCGCGGCGTCGAGCACGCTCTTGAACGCGTCGTCAGGGATCGAGATGGTTCCGGCGAAGCGCATGTGCCCGGTGGCTGGTGCGATGTTGCCTTCGGGCACATAGGCCAGCACCGGTGCCACCAGCGCATTGCCCAGTGCGGTGGCGATGCGGCCGGCCAGCACATGCACGCGCACGTTGTGCTTGCCCAGCGCCATGTGCGGGCCGTTCTGCTCGGTGCCGCCGACCGGGATGATGATGGTGGTCTTGCCGGCGCGTTGCGCGTCGCGCACTTCGACCCAGGTCATGTCTTCGATGAAGGGACCGGCGGTGGCAGCCCCTGCGGCGCTGTGAAGCATCAGCAGCAAGGCGGCTGTGGGAGCGAAGAGCAGGCGCATCGGCGGCGGTCGTGAGGGGTGGTGGGAAACGAAAACCGTGAACCGGCGCGACTATACGTGCCCAGTCCGTGCACCGAGCCCGCCAGATGTTCAGTTTCGTTTCTGCCGCACGATGCGGATCACCGACTCGCCGCAGCGCGATTTGCTGACGGCCGCGGGGGTCGAGTTCTTCTCGCACCCCGCACAGCCGTTGCCGGCAGGCTGCGCGGCGCGTTGCAGCGCGGGCCGGCTGGACAGCCAGCGGTTGCGCATCAGAAACACCGCCACCGGTCGCCGCAACGCGGCGGGCATCAGGGTCCACATGCTGTAGACGCAGCAGCCGAGCACGACGACGGTGGCGATGATCAGTTGCATCGTCAGCCGCCCAACCACAACGTTGTGCGATAGGTAATGAAGGCCGCTGCGTAGGCCAGCAAGAACAGGTAGCCGGCCATGATCAACGGGTAGCGCCACGAGTTGGTTTCACGCTTCACCACCACCAGGGTCGAGATGCATTGCGGTGCAAACACGTACCACGCCAGCAGCGAATAGGCGGTGGCCAGCGACCAGCCCTGGGCGATCACCGGCGACAGGCTGTCGGCCACTGCATTGCCGGCCGCCGACATCGAATACACCGTGCCCAGCGCACCCACGGCGACTTCGCGTGCGGCCAGCCCGGGCACCAGCGCGATCGAGATCTGCCAGTTGAAGCCGATCGGCACAAACACGTGTTGCAGCGCCTGGCCCAGCATGCCGGCCAGGCTGTACTGGATGGCAGGGCCGGTGGCATCCAGCGGCGGCGACGGGTAGGTGGACAGGAACCACAGCACCACCATCAGCGAGAAGATGATCGTGCCGACGCGGCGCATGAAGATGCGAGCCCGTTCCCACAGGCCCAGCAGCAGGTTGCGCAGGCCGGGCATGCGGTACGGCGGCAGCTCCAGCATCAGCGGCTGGTAGCGGCTTTTCATCCAGACGGTCTTGAACACCCAGGCCACGCCCATCGCCGACACCACGCCCGCCACGTACAGGCCGAACAGCGTGAGCCCGCGCAGATTGAACCAGCCCACGTCGCGGTTCGGCACGAAGGCACCGATCAGCAGCGCGTACACCGGCAGCCGGGCCGAGCACGTCATCAGCGGCGCGACCATGATGGTGGCCAGCCGGTCTTTCCAGTTGGCGATGGTGCG
>JANNEI010000230.1:0-10509 GCA_031378565.1 Burkholderiales bacterium | reverse complement strand
GCCCGGCAAGCGAACCTCGCCAGCGCCACTGAGACCTATGCGCGCCTGACCCTTGCGATGGCCGATGCCTTCACTGCCAGCTGGCACACCAAGTACCAGGTCAACCTGTTGCGGCCGGTGACCTACGTTCAACTCGTGATCGACAGCAACTGGGTGCCCACGCTGATGCACACGCCGCCGTTCCCGGAATTCCCGTCGGGCCACTCGGCTCAATCGAGTGCGGCCGCAGCCGTGCTGGCCGCCGATTTCGGCGCGTCCGCTGCGTTCGTCGACAACACCCACAACGACCGGGGTTGGGGCCCGCGCAGCTTCAAGAGCTTCCAGGCTGCGGCCGATGAAGCGGCGCTGTCGCGCTTGTACGCCGGCATCCACTTCCGCAGCGGCGTCGAGGCCGGCAAGGTGCAGGGACTCTGCGTGGCCCAGAAGGTGCTGGCGTTGAAGCTGCGGCGCTGACGAGCGGCAACGCAGTTCGTTCAACCCACACCGCGCACCAGAAAATCCGTTCGGCCTGAGGTATCGAAGGCTTGCGCAAGCCTTCGATACCTCAGGCCGCACGGTTCAATTGACACAGTATTGGGTCAAGCAATGTCGGTGCCGGCGCGCCGATCGATGCCGGCGTTGCTCTCGCTGACCACCTCGACGACCAGCAGCGCGTCGTGCACCATTTTTTTCGCCATCGGCGACGACGAGCCGCAATACACCAGCACGTCAGGGTAGTAAACGCTGTCGGCCGCTTGCACATGCAACTTCATGTCATTGATGAAGCAGACGTTCGGTCACTTCCTACAATTCCCGCCATCCCCCACCCCGCAAAGACCGCCATGCCTGTCAACCTGAAAGCCTTGATCCCGCACGAATTGCACCCGATTTCCGGCGTCGAACTCGGCATCGCGATGGCGGGCATCCGCAAGGCCAACAAGCGCGACCTGACGGTGGTGACGCTGGCCGAGGGCTCGCAGGTGGCGGGCGTGTTCACGCGCAATCGTTTCTGCGCTGCGCCGGTGCAAATCTGCCGCCAGCATCTGGCCACCAACGTGGGCATGCGGGCGATCCTGATCAACACCGGCAACGCGAACGCGGGCACCGGCGAAGACGGTCTGGCGCGTGCGCGTTCGACCTGCGCGGCGCTGGCGCGTGAACTGCACATCGCGCCCGAACAGGTGTTGCCGTTTTCCACCGGCGTGATCATGGAAACGCTGCCGAGCGAGCGCATCGAAGCCGGCTTGCCTGCCGCCATCGCCGACCTGGCCGCCGACCACTGGGCGCAGGCGGCCGAGGCCATCATGACCACCGACACGATGCCGAAGGCGGCGTCGCGTCAGCTGCAGATCGGCGGCGTGACCGTCAGCATCACCGGCATCAGCAAGGGCGCCGGAATGATCCGCCCCAACATGGCGACCATGCTCGGCTTCGTCGCCACCGACGCGGCGGTCGACGCGTCGCTGATGCAGGCGCTGGTCACCGAGGCTGCCGACGCGTCGTTCAACCGCATCACCATCGACGGCGACACCTCGACCAACGATTCCTTCGTGCTGATCGCCACCGGCCGCGCCGGCCATGCGCCGATCACGCAGCTCGATTCCGCAGAGGGCCGAGCCTTGCGCGAAGCGCTGAACGCGGTGTCGGAAGAACTCGCGCAAGCCATCGTGCGCGACGGTGAAGGTGCCACCAAGTTCATCACGGTGCAGATCGACGGAGGCAAGACGGTGGACGAATGCCGAATGGTCGCCTACGCCATCGCTCATTCGCCGTTGGTCAAGACCGCGTTCTTCGCCAGCGACCCGAACCTCGGGCGCATCCTGGCGGCCGTCGGTTACGCCGGCATCGTCGACCTGGATCAGACCTCGATCGACCTGTTCCTCGACGACGTGGCCGTGGTGCGTGCCGGCGGGCGGTTGCCGACCTACCGCGAGGAAGACGGCCAGCGCGTGATGAAGCAAGCCGAGATCACGGTGCGCGTCGACCTGCACCGCGGTGCTGCGCAGGCCACCGTGTGGACCTGCGACCTGAGCTACGACTACGTGAAGATCAACGCCGACTACCGCAGCTGAGGTGTTGCGCTGCCGACGGCGGCACGCACCATGCACAGCGCTGCTGCGGCCGCCAGCAGGTGCTTGAGGGTGTGGCCGCTGGTGAAGAGGAGTGCTTCGAAGACCGTGTGGTCGGCGAACTCCATCAGCTTGGCGGCGGCGTACAGGGCCAGCACGGCCCACCAGGCAGCGTCCGGCACGCCGCCGTTGTTCTGCACGCGCAGCTTCATGCACAACGCCGCCGGCACCAACAGCATCGGCAGGAACTGAAGGTACAGGTAGGACCGCAGGTCACCGTGGCCTTGGCTTTCGCTGAACCACCACCACGCCACGCTCGCGGTGGCAGCGATGAACGCGGCACACAGGGTGGAAGCCTGGCCCCAGCGTGCGTCGACCCGCTCGCTCAAGAAAGCGCACAGCAGCGCCGCGCAGGCCCAGGCGATGGGCAGCCGGTCGAGCACCAGCGAGGCGTTGTGCGGCGCCCAGTGGTAGACGGCCGAGCCGAGCCCCGTGCAGGCCAGCGCAGCGCAAAAGCAGCGCCAGACCGTGCGCGCCGGGCTGTGCGGCACCGCCGACAAACGCCACAGACCGCTAAGGCCGATCAACGCGAAGGGCAGGTTGCTCAGCACGTTGGCGGCGTTCGGCAGGCCGAGCCAGCCGCGTGCGTCGGCGAATGCGTGATAGTCCGCTGGCTGCGGAATGGCACCCTGCAGACCCAGCGCCAGCGCGGCTGCAACGGCGATGACGAACAGCGCGCAGCGCTGCGAAAGCGAAGCTGATCGGACTCGGGCGGTGTCGGCTGAGCGCATGGAAACTCCATCGGTTTGGGTGACTGGGATGAGCCATCGTGCGGCGTGCGCGCAGGGCCTGCAAGCGCAAACACCGTGGGCAGCGCGCGCTGCGCCTCACGGTATTGCCCGGTAACACCGTGGCGGCTTTCGCGCCTCCTTCATTGAGTGGACGCAGCGCAACGTGAACGTCTCGATGGCACTTGCCTCGACCCTGACGCCGCTGCTAGCATCCACCCCTCCACTCGATTCCATCCAACGCCATGAGCCACCGCGCACCCCACCACCACAGCACCGCCGCACGCGGTGAGTGGGCGTGGCTGGACGCGGGCACCGCCCTCGGCCTGGTCGTGGTGGACTCGAATCGACCGGCCATCGGCGCCGGCTCCGCACGCGGACTGCTCAAGCAGTTCGTTGCTGCGCACTAGCACTCTCGGCATCCGCTTCACATCGAAGCATCTGCTGAGAAATCAGCGGATGAATCGGATTTCGATCCTTCTTTCGCTGCACCGGGTCCAACGACCCATCAAGGCGTTCACAAGACGCCCGCGAGAGAAGAAAAAGAGAGGTTCAGACCATGAAACCGGTCTCGATGAATTGGATGGGCAGCCTGCGATCCAGGCTGACGCTGCCGGCGGGCGACCTGCTGCGCGACGCCACGTACCGGCGTCTGTGGACGTCGATCGTGATCAGCTCGTTCGGCGGCCAGGTGACGATGCTGGCGCTGCCCCTCACGGCCGCCGTGCTGCTGCAGGCCAGCCCGACGCAGATGGGCCTGCTCACCATGATGGAGGTCCTGCCCTTCGTGCTGTTCTCGCTGCCGTCCGGCGTCTGGCTGGACCGCGTCCGCAAGCTGCCGGTCTACGTCGTGGGTGAAGCCTCGCTGGCGCTGATCGTGGCCAGTGTTCCGTTCGCATGGTGGATGGGTTGGCTGTCGATGCAGTGGCTGTACGTGGCGGGCTTCATGCTCGGCACCATCTTCACCACCGCGGGGACCGCTGCGCAGATCGTGCTGACGCAGGTCGTCGCGCGCGACCGGCTGGTCGAGGCGCATGCCAAGAACGCGCTGGCCACCTCGGGTGCCGAGGTGGCGGGGCCGGGCCTGGCCGGTGCGCTGATCAAGCTGGTGGGGGCACCGCTGGCGCTGCTGGTGGACGCGGTGCTGCTGATCGTTTCGGCCAGCATCCTGCGCGGCATCGTGGTGCATGAAGAACGCCAGCGCCGGGTCGATGCGCATTTCTGGCGCGACCTCAAGACGGGCGTTCGCTTCGTGCTGCGCAACCGGCTGCTGGTGGCGCTGGCGTGTGTGTCGGGCGGCTGGCAGATGTGCAACCACGCGGCGTTCGTGGTGCAAATCCTGTTTGCCACCCGCACGCTGGGCCTGAGCGAACAGGCGGTGGGCCTGAGCTACATGGGCATGGGCGCGGGCACCATCGTCGCCAGCGTGCTGGGCAGCCGCATCAGCCGGCGCATCGGCCCCGGACCGTGCCTGGTGCTCGGTGTGGCGGTGTGCGGCGTTGGCTGGCTGCTGCTGGCGGCGGCACCGGCGAATGCTTTCGGCGTCGCAGCGTTCGCCTTGATGCTGCTGCTGTTTTCGCTCGGCGCGGTGTTGATCTTCATCAACTTCCTCGCCTTGCGCCAAGCCGTCACGCCCGAGCCGCTGCTCGGCCGCATGACGAGCACGATGCGCTGGCTGATCCTGATTCCCGCCGGCCCGGGGGCCTTGCTGGGCGGCTGGCTGGGGGAGCACATCGGCCTGCGGGCCTCGCTGGCCTTTGCCGGCGGCACGGCGCTGCTGATTGCCGGGCTGGCCTGGCGGCATCCGGTGCTGAGCGGCGTCAAGGTGCTGCCCACCCCGGAGAGCCACGACGACTGGGTGGGCGCGGAGGCCGACGTGCGTCCGCCGCGTGTGGCGATCGACGTCCAACGATGAAGGAGCCGACACGATGGAACCCTTGCTGGAAGACGTCCCCGAGCGCATCGACACCGAGCGCCTGATCCTGCGCAGCGCGACCGTCAGCGACGCGCCGGCCCTGAACGCCGCCATCCACGAATCGATCGACCAGCTTCGCCTGTACATGGCCTGGGCTCAGGTCGCGCAGACGCCTGTGCAGAGCCAGGCCGAGTGCCGCCGCATGCAGGCGAAGTTCCTGCTGCGCGAGGAGCTGCCGATGTTCATGTTCGAACGCGCCGTCGACGGCGCTGAAGGCGACTTCATCGGTGGCACCGGCCTGCACCGGATCGACTGGCAGGTGCGCCGCTTCGAGATCGGCTACTGGTGCCGCAGCGGCAAGCAAGGGCGCGGTTTCGTGACCGAGGCGGTGCGCGCGCTCGCGCGTTTCGCCTTCGACCGCCTGCAGGCGCGCCGGGTCGAGGTGCGGATGGACGACATCAACCAGCGCAGTTGGCGGGTGGCACAGCGCGCCGGCTTTGCACTGGAGGGCGTGCTGCGCAGCGACAACCTCACGCCGCAAGGTGCGCTGCGCGACACGCGCGTCTATGCGCGCGTGGGTGAGCCGGCCGGCCACGTCGAATAAGCGAGGCGAATGAAAAATGCCTTGGCGAACCGAGGCGTTGAAAACACCACAAGACTGCTGAAGCGCTGAAGATCAGGCCTTGCGGCGGCGCGCGACGAAGCCGATGGCTGCCAGGCCGGCCAGCATCAGCGCATAGGTTTCCGGTTCCGGAACTGCAGCGGTCACGTTGACGTTGTCCAGTGAGCTTCCGAGCGAGTCGTTCACATTGATCGACGAGAAGGTCAGTGTCGTGGCTGCCGCGGTGGCGACGAACGAGGTGCTGAACAGCGACCACGCGTTGTTGCCAGAGTTGTTGAACGCCAGGCCCGGCAACGCCACCGCACCGGTGCCGATGTCGTACGACAGGCCGTTGGTGGCCACGTTGGTGTTGTCGCGGTTCGAGTAGTAGAAGCTCAGCGAGTAGGTGGTGCCCGCGGTGGTGTTGAGCACCTGGAACATCGAGCTGTTGTGGTTCGCGTCGAGTTCCACGTAGTTGAGCAGGTGCTGCGCGCTGCCGGCCACGTTGTTGCGGACCTCGATCTCGTCGTTGGCGGTCCAGCCGTTGACCTGGTTGCCCGTGAAGATCGAATAGGAGCCGTTGCCCAGCAGGTTGTCTTCGAAGCTGCCATTGACGACGAGGTTCGTCGCGGCCGAAGCCAGCAGCGGAAGCGCCAGCGCGGCGGCGATCAGGGTTTTTTTCATGTGAACTGCTTTGGTTGGTTGGGACGCCGGATGCTCGGCGCTGACCCGGCGGGCGGCCATCCCGCGGCTCGGGGGGCACCCCTTCGCTCCATGATTTATTGCGCAGATTCAGCGGATTTCCTCGCGCCGATGGCGACCGCCCGGCCCGCTCAATCGAGGATCGGGTTGCCGCCTTGTGGCGAGAACCGATCCACCGCATCGGTGATCAGGCCGTCGATGCCCAGGCCGACGAGCCGCTGCGCCGTGAACGGATCGTTCACCGTGTAGCTCATCGCGCGCAGTCCGGCGGCGTGCAGTCCGTCGATCACGGCGGCGTCGAAACTGGGGTGGTCGGCCACCACGGCAACGCAGCCCAGCGCGTTCGCTTCGTCCAGCCAGCCGGCACGCAGGCCGTCCAGCAGCAGGGCGCGGGGCAGGTTGGGCGCGCTGTCTTTGGCTGCTGCGAGTGCTGCGGGCTGGAACGAACTGAGCAGGGGCGGCACCATGCACCCGGCCCACAGTCGAGCCGCTTCGGCCGCCACGACCCGCCCGGTCTGCGCCTCGAAACCCGGGCTGGGCTTGATCTCGATATTGAGCGCCAAGCCGTTGCGCCGGCAGAAGGCGGCGATGGCTGCCAGGCTGGGCGGCGCTTCTCCGGCGAAGCCGCGGCTGTGCCAGCCCCCCGCGTCGAGCCGTGACAGATCGGACCAGCTGCACTCGGCGGCCGGCCCGTGACCCGAGGTGGTTCGCTGCAGCGTCGCGTCGTGCAGCAGGAACGGCACGCCGTCGGCGCTCAGCTTCACGTCGCATTCGAAGGCGCGGTAGCCGTGGCAGGCCCCGAGCCGGAAGGCGGCGAGCGTGTTCTCGGGGGCCAGCTTGCCGGCACCGCGGTGGGCGATCCACAGCGGGTAGGGCCAGTCTTTCACGCGACGACGCGCCGCTGCGTGGCCGGGTCGAACCAGTGCAGGTGTTCGGGCTTCATCAGCACACTGAGCGCGTCGCCGATGGCCGGCGGGCTCAGCGTGGCGTCGATGCGCACCGTGAACAGCGTCTCGCCCAGCCGCGCGTAGACCAGCCGCTCTGCCCCCAGCATCTCGACCATCTCGACACGCAACGGCCAGCCTTGCGGCCCCACCGGCCGCAGGTCGGCGTGCTCGGGCCGCAGGCCCAGGATCAGCTCGCCGGCGCGCGGCGCGGCCGCCGGCAGGTTCAGCACTTCGCCACCCACGCTGAAACGCGAGCCATCGGCCTGGCCCTTCAGCAGGTTCATCGGCGGCGAGCCGATGAAGCCGGCCACGAAAGTGGTGGCCGGGCGCTGGTACACCGCCTCGGGCGTGCCGATCTGCTCCATGCGGCCGGCGTTCATCACGATCATCCGCTGCGCCAGCGTCATCGCCTCGACCTGGTCGTGGGTGACGAACAGCGAGGTCACGCCGAGCTCGCGGTGCAGCTTCTGGATTTCGAGCCGCGTCTGCGCGCGCAGCTTGGCGTCCAGGTTGGACAGCGGCTCGTCGAACAGGAAGACAGAGGGCTGTCGCACGATGGCGCGGCCCATCGCGACGCGTTGGCGTTGTCCGCCCGACAACTCGCGCGGCTTGCGTTGCAGGAACGGGCCGATCTCCAGAATCTTCGCGGCCTTGTCGACGCGTGCCTTGATTTCCGCCAGCGGCACCTTGGCGATCTTCAGCCCATACGCCATGTTGTCGAAGACGCTCATGTGCGGGTACAGCGCGTAGTTCTGGAACACCATCGCGATGTTGCGGTCGGACGGCTCCACGTCGTTGACCACCCGCTCGCCGATGGCGATCTGCCCGCCCGAGATTTCTTCCAGCCCGGCCACCATGCGCAGCAGCGTCGATTTGCCGCAGCCCGAGGGCCCGACGATGACGATGAACTCGCCGTCGGCCACCTCGGCGCTGACGCCGTGGATGACTTGATTGGCCTTGGGTCCGTGCCCATAGCGCTTGACCACGTCGCGTATCGAAATGGATGCCATGTCGTTTTACTTTTCGGTGTCCACCAGGCCCTTGATGAACCAGCGCTGCATCAGCAGCACCACCAACGCGGGTGGAATCATTGCCAGGATGGCCGTGGCCATGATCACGTTCCATTCGTTGGCCGCATCGCCGCCGGCGAACATGCGCTTGATGCCCATCACGATGGGGTACATCGACTCGTCGGTGGTCACCAGCAGCGGCCACAGGTACTGGTTCCAGCCGTAGATGAACTGGATCACGAACAGCGCGGCGATGCTGGTCATCGACAGCGGCACCAGCACATCCTTGAAGAATCGCATCGGCCCGGCACCGTCGATGCGCGCGGCCTCCACCAGTTCGTCGGGCACCGTCAGAAAGAACTGCCGGAACAGGAAGGTCGCGGTGGCGGAGGCAATCAGCGGCACCGTCAGCCCGGCGTAGCTGTTGAGCATCGACAGGTTGGAGATCACCTGGTAGGTGGGCAGGATGCGCACCTCCACCGGCAGCATCAGGGTGATGAACACCATCCAGAAGCACAGGCTGCGCCCGGGAAAGCGGAAGTACACGAAGGCGAAGGCCGACAACAGCGAAATCGCGATCTTGCCGACTGCAATCACCACCGCGCTGACGAAGCTGACCCACAGCATCGGTGCCACCGGTGCCACCCTGCTGCCGTAGCTGGTCTCGCCACCGAACAGCGCAATGCGGTAGGTTTCCAGCATGTGTCCGCCCGGTGCCATCGACATCGGCACCTGCTGGACGATCTGTTGCGAGGTCTGGGTCGAGGCGATCACCGTCACGTAGACCGGAAAGGCGACGACGAGCACGCCCAGCAGCAGCACGACATGCGCCAACGCTCTGCCGATCCGGTCGCGTTCAACCATGATTCGGTGCGTGATGCAGAGCCATCATCAGTAGTTCACCTTCTTCTCGACGAACCTGAACTGGACCACGGTCAGCGCGATCACGATCACCATCAACACCACCGACTGCGCCGCCGAGCCGCCGATGTCCAGCGCCTTGAAGCCGTCGTAGTACACCTTGTAGACCAGGATCGCCGTGTCCTTGCCGGGGCCGCCGTTGGTGGCGGCGTCGACGATCGCAAAGGTGTCGAAGAACGCGTAGACGATGTTGATCACGAGCAGGAAGAACGTGGTGGGCGACAGCAGCGGGAACACGATGGTCCAGAAGCGCTTCCAGGGCCGCGCGCCGTCGATGGCAGCTGCCTCGATCAGGCTTTTCGGGATCGACTGCAAGCCGGCCAGGAAGAACAGGAAGTTGTACGAAATCTGCTTCCACACGGCCGCCATCACGATCAGCGCCATCGCGTGGTTGCCGTTGAGCAGGTGATTCCAGTTGAAGCCCAGTTCACGCAGCGCATAGCTCACGATGCCCACCGACGGCGCGAACATGAACAGCCACAACACGCCGGCGACGGCGGGTGCCACGGCATACGGCCAGATCAGCAGCGTCTTGTAGATCATCGAGCCGCGCACCACGCGGTCGGCCATGACCGCCAGCAGCAAGGCGATGCTCAGACCGAACACCGCCACCAGCACCGAGAACACGGCGGTGGTCTTGAACGACGCGAGGTAGGTCTCGTCGGCCCAAAGCCGGTCGAAGTTCTCCATGCCGACGAACTGCGTCGAGGTGCCGAAGGCGTCCTGGTTCAGAACGCTCTGGTACAGCGCCTGGCCTGCGGGCCAGAAAAAGAACACCAGCACGACGGCCATCTGCGGCGCAATGAGCAGCCACGGCAGCCACCAGCTTTTGAAGAGGACACGCTTTTCCATCAACAGGATCCGTGCCGCACCGTCGCCACGGCGGCCATCAGGACTTGTTCGACTTCTCGAACCTTTCCAGCTGCTCGTTGCCGCGCTTCACCGCCGCGTCGATCCCGTCCTGGGCGCTCTTCTTGCCGCTCCAGATGTTTTCCATCTCTTCGTCGATGATGGTGCGGATCTGCACGAAGTTGCCCAGGCGGATGCCGCGCGACTTGTCGGTGGTCTTGCGGATCATCTGCGTCACCGACACATCGGTGCCCGGGTTCTGCTTGTAGAAGCCCGATTTCTCGGTCAGCTCGTACGACGCGATCGTGACCGGCAGGTAGCCGGTGCGCTGGTGGCTCTTGGCGGCCTCGTCGGCCTTCGACAAGTAAGCGAAGAACTGGCCGACACCCTTGTACTCGGCGGGCTTCTTGCCCGACATCACCCACAGGCTGGCACCACCGATGACCGTGTTCTGCGGCGCCCCAGGCACGTCGGGGTAATACGGCAGGGTCGAGATGCCGGCGGCGAACTTCGCATTGCGCTTGATGTTGCCGTAGAGCGCCGAGCTGCCCGTGGTCATCGCGCATTCACCCGACACGAAGGTCGCGTCCGCCGCGTTGCCGCGGCCCTTGTAGACGAACAGGCCCTGCTTCGACATGTTGGCCAGGTTTTCGATGTGGCGCACGTGCAGCGGCGTGTTGAAGGCCAGCCGCGTGTCGTTGCCGCGCATGCCATTGCCCTTGGTCGCG
>JANNEI010000206.1:0-2191 GCA_031378565.1 Burkholderiales bacterium | reverse complement strand
TTCTGAGTTCGGCAAGACCGACCGCCGGCTCGAACAAATAGGCGGCCATTCGCTGGCAATATCGCGCAACCTCGGCAGTCAACTCCTTGTAGTCCTGCCAGGAAGGACGGGCTTCGATCTCGACGAAAGACTCATGCTGCTGCATCAGACGATGTGTTTGCAGCGCAGCGTGCAGTCGGTAATCCCATTCCTGCGTGGGGCACAAACCGACCGAAGGCTCGCCACGAAAGCTGTCCCGCTCGAACAACCGGTCCAGCGTGCCCATCAAGGTTTTCATGCTCAGCGATTTGTCAGCGCGGGCCTGATTCAAGGCAATGGCCGCCTGCCTCACTTTCTCATCGACGAACCGGTGCGGCGCGATTGGCTGGCTGCGGCGCACGGGACGGGCCGGTTCGGCGGCGGCCGGTGCGGTCGCTTTTCGACCGGCCAGGGTATTGAGCGTACCGACCGGCTGCGGCTCCATGCTCGCCTGCCCGAGCAAAAAATCGTACAGGCGTTGGTAGGCACCTTCAGAGGTCAGCGCATGGTGGGTGACTGCGCGCAGCGGCTCGGGAACGCAACTCTCCATCGCGGCAGACAAAAAGACCGGCACGAATTTCAACGTCCCGCTGCGACTGTCGTAAATCTCCTGCGTGATGAGGGCACCCTCCCAATCGGCACGCTTTCCTTTGCCGGGCTCCTCGTGCCTGTGAAATCGGCGGTAATAGGTGGGCGTGCAGACGACGAGGACGAACTTCGCAGCATCGACTTGATCGAGCATCCAACGCGGCCAACCTTGCTGCGGCGATCCGTTCACATCCTGATCGAGCAAGGTCTCGATGCCATCTGCGCGCAGCCGTTCAGACAGCGCAATCACCCCTTCCCGATGTTCGCCGGAATCATGGCTGTAGCTGATGAAGACCGTTGTCGGGTGCATGGGTCGGGGCAGTTTCAATCCGTCCTCTCGATCTCATTCTCCACCGCATCACGCCGGCAAGCCATCGGGTCGACGGTGACGCTGAAAACGTTCACCGCTTGCCCGGCAGCAACCGCTGCACCAGCGGGTGCAGCACCTTCTTGTCGGTGCCCATCGCGAAGAAGTGTTCTTCCACGCCGTCGCAGGGGCCGAGGCGCTTCACGTCGTAGCGTGAGGTGAGCTTGTCGTGGATCAGCTCGGCGGCGGGGAACACGCCCATGCCGGCGGCACCGAAGGTGGCCAGCAGGGCGCTGTCCTCGAACTCGCCGACCACGCGCGGGCGCACGCCGATGCGTTCGAACCAGTGGTCGATGCGGCCGCGCACCGCCGAGTGGGTGGTCGGCAGCAGCACCGGCACCTCGGCCAGCGAATGCGGAAAGCCGCGCCGCGCCGCGGCATGCAGCGCCTTGGGTGCGTACCAGGCCAGCGCCGACGAACCCAGCGAATGGCTGTAGACCTTGAGGTTCGGATTCGGCGGCGCGGCACGGTCGGCCAGCACCACGTCGAGCCGGTGCAGCGCCAGGTCGGCCAGCAGGCCTTCAAACTCGTCTTCGTGGCACAGCAGGCGCAGGTTCGGCTCGTTCATCACCGGCTGCAGCAGGCGCCGCACCGCCAGCTTGGGCAAGCCGTCGGAGATGCCCACCGCCAGTCGCACGCCGGGTGAGCTGACGGCCTCGCGCACGGCGGCGGGCAGCTGTTCGCCGAGCTGGAAGATCTGGTCCGCCTGGCGCATCGCGGCCAGGCCGGCTTCGGTCAACGCCAGGCCGCGGCCGGCCGGCTTCAGCAGCGCGTGGCCGAGCGAGCGTTCCAGCTCGCGCACCTGGGTGCTCACCGTCTGCACCGCCATGCCCAGGCGTTCGGCCGCGCGCGAGATGCCGCCCTCTTTCGCGACGACCCAGAAGTAGTACAGGTGGCGGTAGCTGAAGGACTGCGTCATGGTCAGTTTTTCCGGAAGTGTCGCTTCTCGATTCTCTGCTTTTTCAAACGGTCTGCGCCCCGTATCTTTCGGGCTCCCATCAACCTCGGAGGTTTGCGATGCAAGTTCTCTTCGAATCCCGTGCCCCTGACGCCGCGCCGCTGCGCGAACTGGCAGACCGCCGCGTGCGCTTCGTGATGCGCCGCCTGAGCTGGCTGGTGCCGCGCGCCCGGGTGCAGTTGTCGGATGTCAACGGCCCGCGCGGCGGGCTCGACAAGCGCTGCCAGATCGAACTGAAAACCGAGACGGCCGGCACTGTC
>JANNEI010000203.1:0-6580 GCA_031378565.1 Burkholderiales bacterium | reverse complement strand
ATCCTGGCCACCCAGCGTCCCAGCGTCGATGTGATCACCGGCCTGATCAAGGCGAACATTCCGACGCGCCTGAGCTTCCAGGTCAGCAGCAAGATCGACTCGCGCACCATCCTCGACCAGATGGGTGCCGAGGCATTGCTGGGGCAGGGCGACATGCTGTACCTCACGCCCGGCGGCGGCGTGCCGGTACGGGTGCACGGTGCCTTCGTCAGCGACGAAGAAGTGCACCGCGTGGTCAGCTACCTGAAGAGCCAGGGCGCGCCCAACTACATCGAAGGGATTCTTGAAGGCGGCGTGCTGGACGGCGACGCCGACTCGGCCGGTGGTGACGGCGCGGCCGCCAGCGGCGAGGCCGACCCGATGTACGACCAGGCGGTGGGCATCGTGCTGCAGCACCGCCGCGCGTCCATCTCTCTGGTGCAGCGGCACTTGCGAATCGGATACAACCGCGCAGCCCGCTTGCTGGAACAAATGGAGAAATCCGGGCTCGTATCTTCCATGTCCACCAATGGCAACCGCGACATCATGGTCCCGGCCCGCGTTGAATGAAGAAGTCTGTTGCTGCCTCCCTGTTCGCCTTTGCCACGTCCGCGATGTCTGCGGCGCACGCCGATTCGGTCGACACCCTGAAAGACTTTGTGCGTGACGTGAAGAGCGGTCGCGCCAGCTTCACGCAAACCGTGACCTCGCCCGATGGCGCGAAGAGACGTTCGTCCAGCGGCAGCTTCGAGTTCCTGCGGCCCAACCACTTTCGCTTTGCCTACGCCAAGCCGTTCGAGCAATTGATCGTGGCCGATGGCCAGAAGGTCTGGATCTACGACGCCGACCTGAACCAGGTCAGTGTGCGCAAGTTCTCCAGCGCCCTGGGTGCCACACCGGCGGCTCTGCTGGCGGGTGGCTCGCTCGAGAAAGACTTCGACCTGTCCAGCCAGGTGCCCAAGGACGGGCTCGACTGGGCGCTGGCCACACCCAAGGTGAAAGACGGTGCGTTTCAATCGGTGCGCGTCGGCTTCAAGGGCAAGACGCTGGCCGCGGTCGAGATCACCGACAGCTTTGGCCAGCGCTCCTTGCTGCAGTTCACGCAGATGGCTGCCAATGCTTCGGTGCCGGCCGACAGCTTCAAGTTCACGCCGCCAGCCGGTGCCGACGTGATCGAGCAATAACGCTGTCGGGCCGCTCAGGGCTCGATGGATTGCGCGAAGTAACCCGGCAGCAATCGGTCCGACCACTGCACGTGCGGGTGGCTGCACATCGCCCCGAGCGTGACCGCACCGTTCAGTCGAAGCAGGTCGTAGTGGCAGACGATCGTCACCTCGGGATAGCGCGCAAGCAAGTGGTTCAGGCGTTCTTCGTACTCGTTCATTCCGTCGACGCCGGGGGCACCTGACAGGCACCAGGTCATCTCGCCCGAAATCAGCAGCACCTTGTGTCCGGCAGCACGCCGATCCAGGATGGCCGACTCCATGAAGTCGATCATCCGCGCCGGCGCAAAGCTGCCGGTTCGCAGATAAGCCTCCGCCGGAACCAGCAAGCGCAGCAGGCCGTCCTGCGACAGGCGGTCAGCGTCCCAGCCTTCGGTGCGGAAACGACGCAGCACGTCGGCGCGTGAACTCTCTTCGTGCACGTACAGGATCGGCGCACCGCGCTTCAGGTGATCGAGCACGTACGGACGGAACAGACGCCACAACTCGTCACGATCATGGAAGTGCAGCGCGACATGACGCGGCACGCCCTGTGTGGCGGCCAACGCAAGCGCCTTCATCGGGTCGAACGATCCGATGGCAGCGAAGGCCTCGGGCGGGCGAGCCTCGCGATCGAGGAAGCGGTCCAGGTCGTCGCGTGCAAAGCGCCGCTCGCGCCGCGCCCCGACGCGAACACAGTCCAGCGTTCCCTGCGTCGTCCAGCGTCGCAATGACGTTTTACTCACGTGCAGGTACTGGGCTGCTTCTTCAATGGTCAGCAGTCGATTCGTCGCCATGCGAATTTCTCCTTGCCAGCGTCGGTAGGGGTTTGTGCCAGTGTGGATTCGCATCACCTATCCACGCTTGATCAGGTTTAGTCGCCATGACGCAATGCGTCAAATGAAACTTCGCAATGCGGAGAAAGAAGGGTTCGCACTGACTTGAAGTTGGATAAGCCGTGACCTATCACTGGTGATGTCGGATGAATGAGTTTGCTGTTTCTTCGACAAACCAGTGCACAACTCTGGATAAGTTCGATCAACCCGCGCCATGACGGGACTCCGCGACGGCGCATTGCAGGAGACGACAAAATGAAGATCGGAGACAAGGAAATCACCATCCCGACCAGCATGGTCGGCAACTACCCGAACCCGCGCTGGTGGGACGCCACCTTTGCGCGCGCCTTCACCGGCGACCAGCAGCCGCCCGACGCGATGTGGCAAGAGGCGCTCGACGACGCCACGGCGGCCATCGTTGCCGACCAGGAGGCCGCCGGGCTCGACATCATTTCCGATGGCCGGCTGCACGGCGACAACTACGCTGACCAAGCGCTGTATTACTACCTGAAGCGCCTCGGCTACGACCTGAAGGGCGGCCACCTCGGCTTCCCCATTTACAGCCGGCTGCATGCCGGCACGTTAACGCAGAAGATCAAGCGCCACGGCGCGATCATGGTCGAGCAGGCGAAGTCACTGCGCCGCGCCACCAAGAAGCCGATCAAGGTGCAATACACCGGCATCCAGGTGCTTGCGCAGTGCACCAACGACCTGCACTACCCGTCTGCGCGAGAACGCGCCATGGACATGGCCAAGGCCATCAACGAAGACCTGCGCGAGGTCGAGGCGATCGGTGCCGACTTCATCCAGTTCGACGAGTTCACCTGGCCGTACTTCTTCGAGGACTACGCGATCGAGGCTTTCAACGCCGCCGTCGAAGGCATCAACAAGTCCAAGATCATCGTCCACGTGTGCTGGGGCAACTGGGGCGGCACGCCGGCCTACTTTCCGGACGAGACAGCGAAGGCGGGCGAAATCTTCGACCTGACCAAGCGAAAGGGAGAAGCGCCTGCGGCCACCGCCTCCATCATCCCGAAGGCCTACGAGGCGAACGTCAGCGTGATCAACTTGGAGAACTGCGGCCGGCGCTCGGACGACCTGTCGGGGCTGGAGGTCATCAAGAAGCATCCGCTGCCGGACAACGTCGATTTCTGGGCCGGTGTGATCGACGTCAAGAGCACCATCACCGAGACGGCCGAACAGGTGGCGGCGCGCATCCACAAGCTGCTCGAGTACGTGCCCGCCAACCGGCTCGGCGTGACCACCGATTGCGGGCTGATCCTGCTGCAGCGCTACATCGCGAAGGACAAGCTGCACGCGATGGTCGAAGGTGCCAAGCTGGTTCGAGCGTCGCTGAAATAGCACGGACGCGGCCCGCCTGCGGGCCTGTGAGATCCATCCGCTGGAATCGAGATCGAATGCCTGTCTACGCGCTGAGTTGCCCCGACTGCGGGCACGAGTTTCGCAGCCTGGTGCTGCTCGGCACGCGGGTGCCGCAGGTGTGGACGTGTTCGAAGTGCGGTGGCGACAGCGCCGCACCGAAGGACGCGCCGCCCACCGAGCACCCCTGGGAGCGACCGCGCGAAGGCGGGCACGGCTATGGCTGCCTGTGCTGTGGCGGTTAGGCGTCGCGACAGATCACAACGCACTGAACAAGGGGACGAATCGATGACCGCCACGATGAACATTCGCGACGAACACCTGACCATCAGCGGCTGGCAGGACCGCATCGACGAGTTGCTCGACAAGCCCGGCCAGAGCGCGGCGCTGTTCAACATCGACGAGGCCGACACACGCGAATACGACGCCATCTTTCTCGGTGGCGGTGCCGGCGGGCGCTTCGGCTCGGCCTACATGCGCGCGATGGGTGGACGCCAGTTGATCATCGAAGCCTGGCCGTTCCTGGGCGGCTCGTGCCCGCACAACGCCTGCGTGCCGCACCACCTGTTTTCCGAATGCGCCGCGCAGCTGATGCTGGAGCGCACCTTCTCCGGACGCCTGTGGTTTCAGGACATGGCGGGCAAGCGCACCTCGATCAAGGACGTGGTCGACATTTTCCGCAAGGGCCGCGTCGGACCGCACGCGATCATGAATTTCCAGAGCAAGGAGCAGCTCGACCTCGAGTACGTGCTGAACGCGCCGGGCACGATCATCGACGCGCACACGGTCGAGGTGGCCGGGCGGCGGTTTCGCGCCAGGAACCTGGTGCTGGGCCTGGGCGCGCGTCCGCAAAAGCTGGCTTGTCCAGGCGCGGACCTGAAGGGTGTCTTCGACTACGTCAACCTCGTCGAAGAACTCGACTACGAACCCGGCGGCACCGTGCTGGTGGTCGGCGGCGCGAAGACGGCGGTCGAGTACGGCTGCTTCTTCAACGCCACCGGCCGGCGCACCGTGCTGGCCGTGCGCAGCGAATTGCTGAAGATCGTCAACGACGACGAGACGCGCGGCTATTGCATCGACCGCATGAAGGACCAGGGCATGGAGATCTGGGAGGGCGCACATGTCGAGCGCCTCGAAGGCGACGCGAACGGGCGCGTCTGCGCTGCCTACGTGCGCACGCCGGGTGGGCTCGAGCGAATCGAAACCGACTTCGTTTTCTGCGGCCTGGGCGAAACGCCCAACTCCGAAATGGCCGCGCAGGTGCTCGATGTCAAGGTGGGCAGGAAGAACGAGGTCGTCGTCAACAAGCACCTGCAAACCTCGGTGCCCAACGTGTACGCGATCGGCGACCTGATCGGCGCGCCGATGGAAATGTTCAAGGCGCGCAAGGCCGGCTGCTACGCGGCGCGCCACATCATGGGCGAAGCGGTGGAGTACGAGCCGCGCGAGTGGCCCGACTTTCTGCACACGCACTACGAGGTCAGCTGGATGGGCCTGAGCGAGGCCGAAGCGCGCGCGAAGTACACCGACATCATCACGATCAAGATGCCGCCCGACACGCCCGACGGCCTGAACGTCGCGCTGCCGGCGAGTGATCGCACGATGCTGTACGCCTTTCTGGAACCGAAGATGTCGGGCTTTCAGAAGCTCATCATCGACGAGGCCACGCGCCGGGTCGTCGGTGCCCATCACGTGGGCTACGGCGCCAAGGACTCGTTCCAGTTCCTGTTCCAGTTGATGAAGCAGGGCTTGACGATCGATCAGCTCGGCGACATGGACGAGCTGTTTCTCAACCCCACGCACTTCATCCAGCTCGCGCGGTTGCGGGCCGGGCATCGCAAATTGCGCAACCTATGAACCGGGCCGTGCTGGTCACTGGTGCGGCCTCGGGCATCGGCCGCGCGATCGCGAGCCGCTTCCTGCGTGAAGGCGACAGCGTCGCAGTGATCGATCTCGATCTGGCGGCGCTGGAGGCCGCACGCAGCGAATCCTGGCCGGACGCCGGCGAGCGGTTCATGCCGCTGGCCGCCGATGTGTCGAATGCGGGCGACGCCGCCTCTGCCGTCAGCGCCGCGCGCGAACGCTTCGGGCGCATCGACGTGCTGGTCAACAACGCCGGCATCACCGGCGGGCCGCGGGCCACCAAGCTGCACGAGACCCCGATCGAAGACTTCGACCGCGTCTGGGGCGTCAACGGCCGCGGCGTGTTCCTGATGTGCCGCGCCGCGCTGCCGCACATGCTGGCGCAGGGCGCGGGGGCCATCGTCAACATCGCCTCGGTGGCCGGCATCGTCGCCTTTCCGGCCCGGGCGGCCTACAACGCATCGAAAGGTGCGGTGGTGATGCTGACCCGCTCGATCGCGGTCGACTACGCCGCAGCCGGCATCCGCTGCAACGCGGTGTGCCCCGGAATGATCGACACCCCGATGACGCACTGGCGGCTCGAACAGCCCGAACTGCGTGCGCAGGTGGTGGCGCGAATTCCGCAGGGCGATGTGGGCGGCGTCGACGACGTGGCGGCTGCGGTGTGGTTCCTCGCCAGCGCCGAAGCGCGCTACCTCAACGGCTCGTCGCTGGTCGTCGACGGCGGCTACTCATCGATCTGACTCAACCGGAGAAACCCATGCCAGGCCAGCTCGAAGGACGCAGGATCATCATCACCGGCGGTGCCGCCGGCATCGGCTTGTCGACCGCCCGCGCGCTGCTGCGTGAAGGCGCGGCGGTGGCGCTGCTCGACCTCGACGGCGCGGCGGCAGAAGCCTCGGCGCGGTCGCTGGCCAGCGATGGCGGGCGTGCCTTCGGCTTTGGGTGCGACGTCACCGAGGCGGCCAGCGTCGACCGGGCAGCCGGTGCCGCACGCGAGGCGCTCGGCGGCATCGACGGCCTGTTCAACAACGCCGGCATCGCCGACTTCGGCAGCGTGCACAACAGCACGCCCGAGAGCTGGCAACGCATCTGGGCCGTCAACGTCACCGGCAGCATGCTGATGTCGCGCGCGGTGCTGCCGGCATCGGTTTGTCGACCGCGCGGGCGCTGGTGCGTGAAGGCGCCGTGGTGGCGCTGCTCGACCTGGATGGCGCGGCGGCGCAGGCGTCGGCGCGCGCGCTGGCCAGCGACGGTGGCAAAGCGTTCGGCGTGGCCTGCGACGTGACCGACCCGGCCAGTGTCGAGCAGGCCGTGAGC
>JANNEI010000158.1:0-3715 GCA_031378565.1 Burkholderiales bacterium | reverse complement strand
ACGCCGCAGGGCTTCGACGGCAACAACGCGGGCGGTGTGCTGGGCGGCATTTCGACCGGGCAGGACATCACCGTGGCCATCGCCATCAAGCCCACCAGTTCGATCCGCAGCCCGCGCGCATCGATCGACATGCAGGGCCAGCCATCAGTCGTCGAAACCTTCGGCCGCCATGACCCCTGCGTCGGCATTCGCGCCACGCCGATCGCCGAGGCGATGCTGGCGCTGGTGCTGATGGACCACGCGCTGCGCCACCGCGCGCAGTGCGGCGATGTGACGGTGAAGCCGCCGTTTGCGGTGCAGGCGTCGTGAGAAACAAAGCCGTTCGGGCTGAGCCTGTCGAAGCCGGCGCGACGCTCGGAGCGGGCACTTCGACAAGCTCAGTGCAAGCAGGTTTGTCTTCGAACGCCGAGTGCCGACAGGGTTCTGGGATGGTCTTAAGAGACTCCTTCCGAGTGATCGATTGACAATAGTTCTTCAGGCCGAGTGTTCGATGGTTCGGCGCCGTTCTGGGCTTGGGCGACCGGGGCAGCGTCAGCTCAACATTGCGCCTTGCAAGCCCCCACGCCCAGCCCCTCGCGACAGCACGCAGGTGGCACCCTCAAACCTGCGTTCCGTCGCACGGTGGCTTGAATCTGCAAGGGCGGAACCTACACTGGCCGCTCGACAAATGACTGACTGAAAGGAAGCCCATGCGCAAGCTGTGGCTCGTCGGCGGGGGCATTGCCATCATCGTGGCTGCCGCCGCTCTGCAGGTGACGTCGCGCGCCAAAAGCACGGACGCATCCAAGGACAAGAATGGACTGGCCGATGTGACGCTGGAGTTCACGCCGGCGGAGGTGACCCGCCCGGTGCTCACGCCGATGCCCGAGCGCATCGAGTTCTCGGGGCCGCTGATGGCACCACGCACCGCGGTGGTCCGTGCCAAGGCGGCCGGCACGGTGCTGGAGCTGCGTGTGGCCGAGGGCAGCCGCGTCAAGGCCGGGCAGTCGCTGGGCCTCATCGACCTGTCGGACCTGCAAAGCCGTGTCTCCGAGCGGGCCGCCGGTGTCGATTCGGCGCAGGCGCGGCTGGTCGAGGCGGAGCGCGCCCACGCGTCGAATGAAAACCTGGCGGGCCAGAAGTTCATCTCGGGCAACGCACTGGAAACATCGAAGGCGACGCTGGAGGCTGCGCGTGCTCAGCTGCGCTCGACGCAGGCGCAGCTCGCCACGTCCAGGCTCGGCGTGCGCGAGGCGGCGCTGGCGGCACCGATCAGCGGCATCGTCGGCAAGCGCAGCGTGCTGCCCGGCGAGAAGGTCAGCGCCGAACAGGAAGTGGTGACGGTGGTCGACCTGTCGGTGCTCGAACTGGTCGGCAGCGTCGGCACGCACCAGGTGTCTTCGCTGAAGACGGGGCAGCCGGTGCAGGTGCTGGTGGAAGGGCAGGCCGGTGCGGTCACCGGGCGCATCGACCGCATCGCCCCAGCCGCCGAGGCCGGCAGCCGCGGCATCCGCGTGGTCGTGTTGCTGGCCAACCCGAACGAGTTGTTTCGCGCCGGGCAGTACGCCAGCGCCGTGGTGCAGATCGACGAGAGCGCGCCGCGCCTGACGATCCCGGCCACGGCGGTGGCGCAGGCCTCGGGGCAGGACTATGTGTGGGTGATTGCGGGTGAGGGCGGCAAGCAGACGCTGGCCCGCAAGACCGTCACCACCGGCCGGCGCGACACCGCCACCGGCCGGGTCGAAGTGCTGCAAGGCGTCACCGCCGACGCGCAGTTGCTGGCCGCCCGCTTCGACAACCTGCGCGAAGGCAGGCGCGCTGCGGTGGTGGCGGTGAAGACAGCCGCGGCTGCATCGGCTGCCGTGTCTTCGGCGCGCTGAGGACACGCCATGTGGATCACCAAAGTCTCCATCAGCAACCCGGTCTTCGCCGTGATGGTGATGGTGGCGCTGTGCGTGCTGGGCCTGTTCAGCTATGCGCGGCTGGGCGTCGAGCAGATGCCCGATGTGTCGCCGCCGCTGGCCTTCATCAGCGTCAACTACCCCGGCGCGGCACCCGAGGCGGTCGAGAACGAAGTCACCCGGCCGATCGAGTCGTCGTTGAACGCGATTGCCGGCGTCAAGATGATTCGCTCCAACAGCTACGAGGGCTACAGCGAGACGGTGGTCGAGTTCAAGCTCGACGCCGACATGACGCGCGCCATCCAGGAGGTGCGCGACAAGGTGGCGGTGCTGGCACCGAGCTTTCCGAAGGACGTGAAGGCACCCAATGTCTCACGCTTCGACAACGAGCTGTCTCAGCCGGTGGTCACCTTCGCGCTGCTCGGAGGCGAGCGCAATCAACGTGATCTGTCGCTGTGGGCCGACCAGACCGTCCGCAAGCGGCTGGAACGCGTCGAAGGCGTGGCGAGGGTGCAGGTGGCCGGCCTGACGACGCGGCAGATCCGCGTCGACCTCGACCCGCAGCGCCTGCGCAGCTATGCGGTGACGCCGGCAGAAATAGCCACCGCCTTGCGTGAAGCGAATGCCGACATGCCGGTCGGCCTGCTGAGCAATTCGAAGCAGGACGCCACGGTGCGCGTCGAAGGCCGGGTGCGCGACCCCAAGCAATTCGCCAATGTGGTGGTGGCGCGGCGTGGCGCGGTGGTGCTGACGCTGGCCGATCTGGGCACCATCACCGAGCGCGAACAGGAGCCCACGTCCATCTCGCGCGTTGACGGTGTCAGCTCGATCGGTTTCGACGTGTTCAAGATGCAGGACGCGAACATCGTGCAGACCGGCGAGGCGCTGAAAAAGGCCGCCGATGAACTGCGCAAGGGCCTGCCGCCGGGCGTGGAGCTGAAGACCACCAATGCCAGCAGCGACTTCGTTAAGGATTCGCTCGACGGCGTCAAGCGCACTCTGATCGAAGGTGCCGCGCTGACGGTGCTGATCGTGTTCCTGTTCCTGCATTCCTGGCGCAGCACCGTGATCACCGGGCTGACCTTGCCGATCTCGGTGATCGCCTCCTTCATCGCGGTGAACGCGTTCGGCTTCACCCTCAACTTCATGACGATGATGGCGCTGAGCCTGTGCATCGGGCTGCTGATAGACGATGCCATCGTGGTGCGAGAGAACATCGTGCGCCACCTCGGCATGGGCAAGGACCACCACCGCGCCGCGCGTGAAGGCACCGACGAAATCGGCCTGGCGGTGATGGCCACCACCTTCGCCATTTGCGCGGTGTTCGTGCCGGTGGCCTTCATGAACGGCATCGTGGGCAAGTTCTTCTACCCGTTCGGCATCACCGTGACGGTGGCGGTGCTGGTGAGTCTTTTCGTCAGCTTCACGCTCGATCCGATGCTGTCCAGCATCTGGCGCGACCCGCCCGCCAGCGACCCGCGCCGATGGCCGGTGATCGGCGCGCTGCTGCGCGGCGTGGACCGCGCGCTGGACGCCTTGCACCAGGTGTACGCACAGCTGATCACGTGGATTTTTTCCGACCGGCGCTGGCGCCTCTGGCTGCCGGCCGTCAGCCCGTGGCAGGCGCTGCGGCAGCGCAGCCTGGTGCCGCTGCGGCCGCGCGTGGCCACCATCACGCCACGCGGCATCGTGGTGGCGGTGGCGCTCGGTTCGTTGGCCGCCTCGTTCGGCATCGCCGGCTTCATCGGCTTCGAGGGCGTGCCGCAGACCGATCAGGGCTTCACCCAGGTCAACGTCACGCTGCCGGTGGGCACCAGCCTGCAACGCGCCGACGA